>NZ_VWXJ01000019.1:0-131466 GCF_011752535.1 Pantoea sp. Tr-811 | reverse complement strand
GAAGACGACATCGTCGCCGCGTGCCTGATGTGCCGCGATGGCCAGGTCGTGCGCAAGAACGGCTAAGGAGCACGACAATGGAAGACATGCTGATTTCCCACGGCATCTACAACCTGATCATCTTCGTCCTGGCCATCTACGTGGGTTACCACGTGGTGTGGAACGTCACCCCGGCGCTGCACACCCCGCTGATGGCCGTCACCAACGCCATCTCGGCCATTGTCGTCGTCGGCGCCATGCTGGCCGCAGCCCTGACCGTGACCCCAGTCGGCAAGCTGATGGGCACCCTGGCAGTGGCGCTGGCGGCGGTCAATGTGTTCGGTGGCTTCCTGGTCACCCGCCGCATGCTGGAGATGTTCAAGAAGAAAACCAAGAACGAGGCGCAAAAGTAAGCATGAGTATGAATCTGATAACGCTCCTCTACCTAGTCGCTTCGGTTTGCTTCATTCAAGCGCTAAAGGGGCTCTCGCATCCAGCAACGTCACGGCGGGGCAACCTGTTCGGCATGATCGGCATGGGGATTGCCATCCTAACCACGGTTGGTCTTGTCTATAAGTTGGGCGCGCACACTTCGGACGCGGGTATGGCTTACGTGATGGGTGCCTTGCTGGTCGGTGGCACTGCAGGCACGACTATGGCCAGGCGAGTAGAGATGACCAAGATGCCCGAACTGGTCGCCTTCATGCATAGTATGGTTGGCTTGGCGGCGGTGTTCATTGCCCTCACCGGTGTTCTTGAGCCTCAATCCCTAGGTATCGTGGCTTCGATGGCAGATCCTATTCCTGGCGGGAACCGCTTGGAGCTCTTCCTCGGCGCTACCATCGGCGCCATTACCTTCTCCGGCTCCGTGATCGCCTTTGGCAAACTGTCGGGTAAATACAAATTTCGATTGTTCCAAGGTGCACCGTTTGTGTTCCGTGGGCAGTTCAAAACGAACATGCTCGTACTGTTCACAACTTTTGGTGTGGGCATTATCTACAGCACCACTGGATTGATTGATGCCTTCATCATCATGTTGGTATTGGCATTCGCCTTGGGCGTCCTATTGATCATCCCGATTGGAGGCGCGGACATGCCGGTGGTTGTCTCCATGCTCAACAGCTATTCCGGCTGGGCGGCGGCAGGTATCGGATTCTCGCTGAATAACTCCATGCTCATTGTAGCGGGCTCCTTGGTGGGGTCGAGTGGAGCGATCCTGTCGTACATCATGTGCAAGGCGATGAACCGTTCGTTCTTCAGCGTCATTCTCGGAGGTTTCGGTGGGGATGCTGATATAAGTGCGAAGCAGGATTCCAGGGAGCAGCGTCCGGTGAAGTCCGGCTCTGCCGACGATGCCACCTTCCTGCTGAGCAATGCCGACAGTGTAATCATCGTTCCCGGCTACGGTCTGGCGGTCGCCCGTGCCCAGCACGCGCTGAAGGAACTGACCGAGAAACTGACCCACAACGGCGTGACCGTGAAATACGCAATCCATCCGGTAGCTGGGCGTATGCCCGGGCACATGAACGTGCTCCTGGCCGAGGCCGAGGTGCCATACGACCAAGTGTTCGAGATGGAAGACATCAACTCAGAGTTCGGCCAGGCCGATGTGGTACTGGTGTTGGGCGCGAACGACGTGGTCAATCCGGCTGCGAAGAACGATCCAAAGTCGCCGATCGCAGGAATGCCGATCCTCGAGGCTTTCAAAGCCAAAACGATCATCGTCAACAAGCGCTCCATGGCCAGCGGTTATGCCGGCTTGGACAACGACCTGTTCTATCTGGACAAGACTATGATGGTCTTCGGTGATGCCAAGAAGACAATTGAGGACATGGTTAAGGCGGTGGCTTAGCTACACCGCTCTTGAGCTGATAAGGAAAGCCTATCTAAAAGGATCGCAAATGGCGATTGGACGCGTTCAGATGCTTCGCTGATTATCGAAATGTCTGGCGGCGCTAGGTACCACTGCGCAGATAATATTTGACGAAGGTTACTATATGAATAATTACAATGGTCGCGTAGTCATTATCACTGGTGCCGGTTCCGGTATGGGGAGGGCAATGGTTGAAGAGTTTGCCTCCCGTCATGCATTGGTTGTTGCACTTGATATCAATCTAAGATCGGCTCAAGAGTCAGTCTCAAAAATTGCGAACCCTGAACGTGGCTTTGCTTACCGCGTTGATGTGAGCGACCCAGCGAGTGTGCAAGAGGCGGTGGACGCTGTCATTTCAAAGTGGGGGCGTATTGATCTACTTTGCAATAATGCCGGTATCCTGGACGGCCATGCATCAGCGCATGAAGTGTCCATCGAAGAATGGAATAAAGTTATTGCAGTCAACCTTACCGGGCCATTCTTGATGGCTCGTGCCGTCATTCCCCAAATGCTAAAGCAGAAGAAAGGAGCGATCATTAATACCTCGTCTACCTCCGGTTTCAGCGCTGCTGGTGGGGGTACTGCTTATACGGCGTCCAAGCATGGTGTGATCGGCCTTACTCGGCAATTGACCTTCGAGTATGGGGCAAGTGGTATCCGAGTGAATACAATCTGTCCTGGGGCAACTGCTACGCCCCTTGCAATGGCAGATCCTGTAACCGCCCATTCGCCCGATATGCTAGCCGCTCTTGAGAAATTCCCTGCACGCCGGTGGTGCCAGCCTAGCGAGATTGCAAAGCTTGCAGCATTCCTCGGTGGTGACGAAGCAGACTTTGTTCATGGTAGTGAGTATGTAATGGATGGAGGCTGGCTGGCCGCTGCCCGAGATCCGTTCTAATAAAACCGAGTATCCACTCAATTTCTGCAAGGGTGAACATGATGTTTAGCAAGCGCGAATGGCCGGACTGCGGCATTGAAGGATTTCAGCGTGGTTTTGTGACTGTCGATGGCACACGTATGCATTACGTGAGTGGCGGCAAGGAAGACGGGGAAGTGATGGTGCTGGTCTGTGGTTTCCCGCAGAGTTGGTACGCATGGCGTAAAGTCCTGCCACTCCTTGGTCAACACTTCCGTGTCATCGCGCCAGACCTTCCGGGTCAAGGCGATTCTGATCGCCCAGCGAACTGCGATACCGCAAACATTGCCCGACTGTTGCGGGGCATGATGGACAAAATCGGTGTAGATAAACATTCCTTGATTACGCATGACATTGGCGCATGGGTCAGTTACCCATACTGCGCAAATTACGGCGATCAGGTGACTGGATGGGCCATTCTGGACTGCGGTATCCCTGGTATCAGTCTGCCGGATAATCTGCCATGGGCTGGCAACGTTGCTTGGCGTACTTGGCACTGTGGTTTCCACAACCTCATCGACCTGCCTGAGGCGCTGCTTGAGGGGCGTGAGCACATCTATCTGCAGTGGTATCTGCAACGTAAGGCGGCAATCCCGCAGATCTTCACTCAAGATGATTTTGAAGAGTATCTGCGCACGTTCAAGCTTAACGGCCTGAAGGGTGGGTTGGCTTACTACCGCGCGATGTCTGTTTCGGCTGAGCAAAATCGCGAGCTCGTGAAAAAAGGGAAATTGCAGGTTCCTATTTTGGCCATGCGTGCAGACCAAGGATCAATGCCTGACCTAGTTACTGAGCTTCTGAATATCGCTACCAATGTGACTGGCACTATGGTTAATAGTGGTCATTACATCCCTGAAGAGCAACCAGAGCAATTGGTTGACGAGCTTCTCAAGTATTTCGCTAAGTAACACCCAGGGTCTTCGTTGTCGCTCTTCGTTTGCTAGAAACCGGTTGGCTATCGGTTTCTAGCCTTTTTATTTTTCATTTGATTATCTGATCAAGCAGACCGCACTTCTGTGTCGGCGCCCTTTATCAGGTCGCATTGGCGTGCGAGCAAGCTTTGCTTTAGCAGCTTCCAGTGATCGCTTAATAATAATAATGGGGTGGTGAATGAAAACTTTGAGGTTGGGCTCCATAAGTGGAGCCTTTTCGGCTGCACTTTTTTTTCCATTAGATGCTTCGTCTGTTGAATTTAATGGTTACATGCGCAGTGGTGTCGGAGGCGCCACATCAAGTGGTAAGCAAAGCTGTTTCATGCTCCCAGGCGCTCGATCAAAATATAGGCTGGGTAACGAGTGCGAACAGTACATAGAGTTAGAGCTGCGCCAGGATGTCTTAACTCTGGATGACGGCTCTATCATTAGCGTGGATGGAATGCTCCAAACTCAGACTAATTATAATCACACTCCAGCTTTTTCTGGAGAAGCTAGTTACACTCGCTTGAATCAGTCTTACCTAGAGTGGAGCAATATGCCTGCGCTCAATGGAGGATCCCTCTGGGCTGGTCGCAGATTCTACAAGCGAAGGGACATCAATATTTCGGATTTTTTCTATTGGGAGCAGAGCGCCACAGGCTTCGGTTTAGATCGTGTTCAGCTGGGGGGTTATAAATACAGCTACGTTTTTTCCCGGGAAGACAATGTCTTCCAGAAAGAACTTATAACGCGGCAAGATTTCAACGTAGAAGGCTTTCATGCAAATCCAGGCGGTGAAGTCGAATTAGGTGTAAGTTTCTTAAGAGCCCCAAGTAGAGAAAATACCCACGGCGGATGGTCAGTTGCGATGCAGCATAAGCAGACTGACTTCCTCGGTGGTACGAACAAATTTGCGCTTCAATATGGTGAGGGGCCGGGTACGGGTTTGGGGTTCACAGGCGATCCTGAGCTAGATGCCAGCAATCGCAGTTGGCGCGCGGTAGAGATTATTGATTGGCAGGTTGCCCGAAACTTTGGTGGGCAGTTCAATATCCTGTACCAGAAGGACAAGCGAACTGACGATGAAGATCAGAACTGGCTCTCCGTTGGTATCCGCCCAGTGTACGGATTTACGGAGCATTTCAAGTTGGCCGTAGAGCTCGGTCGAGATCAAGTTTCTGCTCCTGGCGGCACTAGAAAGCTTACCAAGTTTACTATCGCCCCTACTTGGTCGCCTTCAGGCCCAGGCTTTTGGGATAGGCCAGAGATTCGCCTTTATTATACATACGCTCGATGGAACGCGGCGGCTCAACGGGCTGCCAATAACATGGCAGCTGGGTCGGCGCTCTCGGACAGTGGTGCTTTCGGCAGAGCTCTTCATGGTTCAAACTTCGGTATACAGTTTGAATATGGGTGGGAATGATTCTGAACGCAGTGTCCTGAGCTACATGCTGTGACGTAGCTCCCTAAACAGAGCGTGTTTAGCGTTGGTGATCTATGAATTTTTGAATTGTTTCGAAGCCGGAGGCTCGCGAGGTTGCAGCCTCTGGGTTTTTGAAATACGTTAGAGTGGCCATGTCGATGTTTGACAATCATCGAAAAATAGGGTAGTTGCTAGCCTTGAGTTGCCCTCGGAAGTTTTCCTGAAAATACGGATTGATTTATCTTTGAAAATCCTGTTATTGGTCATGATCGTTGATAGTAGGGGGGGATGATGCCAGAGTCGAGCCGTTTGGAAATTAGTGACTATGATGATCCGCGAGTTCTGAAAGAACAGTCAGCCGAGGATTATTCTCGCCATGTTGTTCCGCTAGCTGCTCGGTCGGGCCGGTGGAGCCTCGCTATGGCGTCTTGGTCAGTAATTAGCGCGCTGTTTTATCTATACATTAGTGTGGCTGTTGCTCAGGCGGTGGGAGCGCGGAGCGCTCTTGTTGGTATGGGTTTGTCCGTTGTTTTCTACGGATTAATTAATTACATCATCTGCCAGCGCTCGATCAAAAGTGGGCTTTCTGTCGCTTTGCTTTCAAGGGGGATATTTGGTAATTACGGTGCAGTAATATCGTCCTTGCTATTTGCCGTTACTGCTACGTATTACGCTGTTTTTGAAGGATCGATTATTGCAGCGGCACTGCAGCAATATTTCTCACCTGGCAGTGATATTCGTTGGTGGTATTTGTTGGTGGTGCTCTACGCAATGCCGCTCGTCTTAGGTGGAATTCAGGCTTGGATGGATAAGCTAAATGGCGCGTTGCTTCCGCTCTATATAGTTGGTCTTTTGGCTGTCGTAGTGATGTCAGGTAGTCGTTTTGGTTTTTCGAAAAATTTTCTGTTTATTCAGCCATCAATTGACACCCTCATGCCAGGCTGGATGTGGGCATTCATTGTATACATGGGTATCTGTGTGAACATGATGGTGACAGCAGAGTTTTCTCGGTTTGGAAAGCCGAGGGATGCTAAGTTTCACGGGATTGTTACATTTGGGCCGGTTTTTTATTTTGTACTCTATGTGGTTAATGGCGTTGCCGGAATATTCATAATGGACACGGTTTTTCCGGGGTTGAGGGCGAGCGAGCAGGGGATTGCAGAAGCAGTCCTTAAGTCTTCAGGTCTGATTGGTTTGATTTTCATTATCATCAGTCAGACACGAATTAATACCGCTAATTACTACATGGCCTCATTAAATATGGCTGGTTTCGCGGCCAGAGGGCTAGGGCTCAAGCTACCACGCACTGTATGGGTTCTAGTCGTTGGGGCTTGCGTATACGCCCTCATGCTGACGAACGTTTTCAGCTATCTCCTTAAAGCTCTCGCATGGCAGGGGGTTGCAGTGACATCGTGGGTGGCTATCTTGATGACTCACTATGCAATCCATCCTGATCCGAGGGACGACGAATTTCGTCCAGGTAGAGTGCAGTCCATGATGCCTGGGGCGTGGGCAATATTGTTTTCCACGGCCCTTGGTATCATGTTGATAGAGTTCGGGGTTAAAGGAAAGTGGTACGTTGAATTTGCACCCGTCATAATCTCTGTGTTCGCTGCGTCGAGCTACTGGCTGATTTCAAAATCAGCACGCAGTCAGAAAATGCGTAGAGCCGCCGAGCCTAGGAGCGAAGTGATAGACATTTGGCGTCAACACATCAAGTGCCATGTATGTGAGCGCTCGTATAGTGCTGTCGAAATGGACGCCGACCCTTCAGCCAGTCAGCAGGCCATTTGCACAGGATGTGCTGAAGGGAACAAAGTATTTTTGCAGGCAGTTCAATCCGAATCAGAATCACTGGCGAGATTGTCTGAAGCCTTACTTGATAAAAGAAATTCTTGAGTATTGATGGTGTGTAGAGTAGGGATTTGTAGTGAAGCCCCACTCTACGCTCAATAAATATTTGCGTTATTAGGGATATTCGATTTCAACAGATTGGCGCAACTCAATAGACTTGCGGGCAGCATCCATGATCAATGCTGCATCCACTGCATCATTCATGGTTGATAATGGCGCTTCACCTTTGATCAGGCAATCTTTTAGGAAAAACTTTTGGATCTGGTAAAAACTGTCCCAATAAGTACCGTCATCCCAAAATGGAAGTCTTGCCTCTCCAAATCGTGTGGTATCCCAAGGTACGACCGCTGCCCCTTCCATTCCAATTAGCTTGAAATAAACCGACCAGGGCTCACGGCTCCTATCGTCCGCAGAGAAGCTTCCCCAAAGGTTTGCGATGGCACCGTTAGGATACTCAGCAACGATCATCAGCTGGTCATGCGCTGCAGGATCGGCGAAATGCACAGCGGAACCTGTCGCAAAGACTCGCTCAGGCCGACCCATGAAATACAGCATGCAATAAATATGATGGATCATCAGCTCACGCATAGTGAGATCTGGCGCACCAATTTCTGCAGGGTGACGTTTATTATAGATAGCCCAGAAGTTAACTATTTCGCCGAGACTTCCCTTGTCAATGTGTGCGCGGACACGCTGCATGGTTTCTGCATAAACATAGTTGTGAGAGGGCGCGCAGACTCGGCCTACTTCTTTCGCAATTTCAGCCAGTTCGCGAATTTGTTCAGCGGTGTCACAGATCGGCTTTTCTATCAGGACGTGCTTGCGCGCCAATAGTGCTTGTTTTGCGAGGGAGTAATGAGACGCGGCGTTCGTACATACAAAAACAGCCTCGATCTCTTCGTCAGCCAAGAGCGCCTCAGGGGTAGAGTAAACTTTGCCACCAAACCTCTGTTGGAAGTCAGCCGTCTTCGATTGAGTCCGGCCCCAACCGCCAACATATGCGTCTTGACTGATCTCGTTCAGCGCAACCACGTGAAGTTCTGCTACATTACCAAGCCCTAGAATACCGACTTTCATAAAATCACCAGTTCATTAAGCGTACTTGATTTTTACCGGCTCACCACTTTCAAGAGAGATGGCCGCCGCATCAGCTATCAGTTGCGCATGTAATCCATCTGTAGCGGTCGGGTTAGGAATCGAACCTTTCTCAACGCACTGGACGAAATGCTGCATTTCGGCAAGATATGCAGGGCCAAATCTCTCCAGGAAGAATGGTTTAGCGACCGGCATGGTAAAACCATTCGATGTAGCACACTCAACTTGGGCCTCATGAACGTTGGATACACGTAACATGCCCTTAGAGCCATGGACTTCAAGGCGCTGATCGTAACCATATGTGGCTCGCCTGGAGTTGGTGATCTGACAAATTTTTCCCGAGGCTGTAGTCAATACAACGACTGCCGTGTCGACATCGCCGGCCTCACGGATAGCTGGGTCGATAAGTGCAGAACCTACTGCGTAGACTGTCAAAGGCTCTTCATTTAGCAGGAATCTCGCCAGATCGAAGTCATGAATCATCATGTCCCTGAAAATGCCTCCAGACCCTTTTAGATATGCCACGGGTGGTGGAGCGGGATCGCGCGATGTGATTGAAACTGTTTCCAATGAGCCTATCTCACCTGCTGCGAGGCGACGTTGCAGTGTGGCGAAATGTGGGTCAAACCGCTGGTTGAACGCGGTCATGAATGGAACGTTTGCTGCCTCGACTGCTGCGATACAGGCACGCACGCGATCTGAAGACATATCGATAGGTTTTTCGCAGAAAATTGCCTTCTTTGCTGAAGCGATTCGATGGATAAAGTCAAAGTGTGTGGGTGAAGAGGTGGCAATGACTACAGCATCGATGTCGGTAGCATCAATAATTTGATCGATGGTTCGTACTTCAACGTTGAAGCGCTCTGCGCACGCGGCAGCCGCTTCTGGTACGGCATCTGCTACAGAAACCAACTTTGCCCCTGGGGTTTGTACAACACTTGAAGCATGAACATTTCCGATGCGGCCGCAGCCAAGGATACCTATCCTAATCATAAATAAGCTCTTTTTGTTTGTGTGTTGACGTATGAGTGCGATGAGCGTGTCAGCTAATTGATGCTCACGCAAGAGCTTATCTGATCTTGTTTTTTTATGAGCGCTGGAAGGCTGCTATTATCAATGCGTTTTTAGTGGAGGCCTTAATTGTGGGGGTGTTGCGATACATTGTTGCTAGTTGGTGGTTTGCTGTAGGGTTATAACTAAGATGTTTGCTTTGGTTTGCTTGCTGTGGGTTCCCTCCTAATGGGATGGCTGCCTAAAATTACGCCCATGATTACCAAGAGAAAACCGCATATCGCAGCAGAGCTGCATAGGGCTCATGGCTCGTAGGGAGCACAATTTCCCAAGCCAGCCACGATCTGTTGGCTGCACCAATTTGACATAGAATCCATCCACAGGCCCCAGCTCAATCCTAGTGCGGGGACTGCTGCCGATTGCCAACCGTGTGAGCGCAACGCGTCGATCTCTCCAAAGTAGTGGATCGCCATCCCGTCGACGATAACAGTCGTGAAGTCGAGCCCTATGAACCTCTGCTCAAACGTACGGCTGAGGTATCCAATGGCAAAGACGATCCCGTCCTGGGAAGGCTTGTGCGATGCCAGTAGCTTCGCCGGTGAGGATGAGACCGCACCCATCACGGGACATTCCAACGCCATCCCTCTGCGAGTGCCTTGATGCTTTCTCATGGTGAGACTAATACTAAAGGAGTGCTACGAAGAGGAATGGTCATGCAGACACGTTTCGTTGTAATCCCCGCTATGCCCCAAGAAAAAGAGCAGTTCCCTCGCCGTACTGGCGTTCCCGCTGCCGTTGGCGCTGGCTACGATCTCTACGATACCTATGGCAAAATACGGCTGGCTTTCAACTACCCCACGCGAGCGGAAGCAGAGTACGACTGTGCTAGTCGGAATGGCCAGGAGGGAGTGATGGGAGGTCGTGTGACGGGGCGCAGGTGAGGGCTTTGTCATTCTTCGCGGCAAAAGAAAGCTCTCTGTTATGCGAGCAAGATCAATCACGTAGAGATGGCTTGAGCGTGGCTCGCCAGCTGTGAAAATTGAGTAAAGGAAGAGTCCTCGCAGTGTTGCCGCATGCGCTATGTCTGAAAGCAGCGACTACCGAATGGCGGCTGAAGATTAAAGCACGCAACCACCCTGCAGATGAAGGTCATCCTTCCTGGCAGCGTTTCTGTGAACTTAAGCGTCAGATTGTTTGCATGCCAACCTGATAGCTGTCACTAGATTGGGTACACGGTACCAGTGGTTCATTCTGCAATAGCACTCTGAGCGGGTGGCCTGCTCTGCGGCTGCCACCATTCGGTAAAGGCTGTTGCCGTCGACACCAGCATGCGGAGCCGCTGATACCGGTGCCTCGAGCTGGATGAACCTGACCCACCCAGCCGCATGGTCGGCCCACGACTGACCGAGTTGGCCTCAATCAAAGAAGCGGTGGCCACCTACACGTCCAGAGCAGCAGAGAAACTTTGCTCCCAGCAGTCGCTTTGCAAACGGCGATCCGGTCGGGTTGCCATACTCCACTGACGACACACGTTTGCTGACAAAGGCGGCGCGGGAGCGCGTGGCTAGGATGTTCCGTAAGAGCTTCCGGTATAGCAAGGCAAAGGTGCTATTACTGGCCTTAATCAGCCGAACGAAGTCCTGGGTGAATTGCTTGCGGCTCTCAGCCGGTGGTAAGTGAAAAGCTGATGGGTGTGTTGGATGCGGTAAACCGCAGGTGGGGTAGGGGCACGGTGCGGTTGGCGAGTGTGCCATCGGATCCCTCTGGGGGCATGCGGCGGGAGATGATGAGCCAGAGCTTCACCACCCGAGTTGATGAGCTCCGACGGTTTACTGCAATTAATCTCAGCAAAAGTCCAGAGCAAACTCGAACGAGTTTAACAGGCAGCGCACGGCCTGGATGGTATTGCGACGACTCCGCCCCACCCGTGAAGGATGGCCAGCTGCCACGTAGGAACAGGCTTCCGGTCGGTCAGGCCGTCTACGGCAGAAGGGGCTCTATTAGATATCGACTGATGCCACCCAGTTTCGGTGGTCGTCGTAGGTCGTGAAACCGAAGCGTTCGGCGAATGCAGATGCTTTGGCCTTAGCACACTCGATGAGCAAGTGCCGGTAGCCGAGGGTGGGTGCCATGTCTACCTGTCGTTCAACTAGGGCCCGGCCATGCTCAACACGCTGATGTTCGAACATGAACCGAGCGATCACCAATGATTCCTGAGGGCAGTTCGCGTCAGGCCTTGCAAAGAGCCGAAAGTAGAGATCGAACTGTTTGCTCCGTGCATAAGCTGTAGCCAATGATCTCCAGACCTTCTGTTGAACGTAGGCTCCTAAGTTAACCGCTTGAGGATGAACGCTCTCAAGTGGGGTAGGAGATGCTCGGCTCTTGCTTGGGTAAATCCAAACCACTCATCACCACTGGCATGCTCGAGAGGGAGACCATGGAAAAAACATGACGAGTACGCGGCATCGGAAAGCGACGCTCTTTCAGATCACTGGAACCGCGAGTGTCTACGTCGCGAGCGTTGAATGCGCGAAACCGCAATCTGAACAGCTATCGACACCAGACAGAATGAGCCAATCTTCCAAGCAGGATCAACGTTAAAGTGATTCAGCACTAGCGATGTAATGAATATGCTCACGAAAATAGCGACCAGCAAAATTAATGTGTTCATTAGACTTCCTTCTCAAATATGAATCCGGGCTTCTGGTTTGACGCATGATGGTTCTAGGCGACCCTTCCCCGTAGACAGGTACGCTAGCTAGTGTAGCCTTAGTAGTTTTTTGTTACAATCACCCCCTCAACGCCAGCAATCTGAAGTGGCGCCCAATAAGGCCATGAGCGCCAACTCTGCTTGCAAGGCGGTCAGTTTAAAGACTGTCAACTCGTCCTCCAGCTGCGTGAACATAAAGTCGAGCTTTTCGGCATCCACAAGCCGCCCTTTTCAGCTAATCAGCAACTTGTTCGAAGTCTCCTTGGCAGGCAGGGCGCTATCGAATGTGGTCGATGATGCCTTGCGATATGCAAGGGCGCAAATTCAGATATATGTAGAGCTCGCCCATGATCAATGGTTATACCTAAGCGTCGAGCATGACAGGGAAGGAATACTAAGGGATAAAAGGCCGAAATGCTTTGAGCCTTTCCATCGAAGGGGTAGGGGCGCGATAAGGCAACTGGTAGATTTGGTTTAGGGCTTGCGCTCTGTAAAAAGCCGTACTTAACCAAGGCGCATACTTCGAGGCTAACGAGTCTGAGCTGGATGGGCCCTTGGTAAAGTATAATTGCCGACCTAGTTATTTAAATGCTCGAAACTTTTTTATTATCATTCTTTTTGTTTTGAGTTTTTCAGTTGCTTCCTCTGAAGGGTCGCATTCAACAATCAGATCCCGGCTGCTGAAGCCCGCTGGATTCATGCCTAGAGGATACTGCGCGTTTTCCTCATCATGAATGTTTGATTGGGCAATGATTTCATAGGTGGTATGCCCACATATCCGCTCGGCTTGTTTGAAACATTGTGCCCAAGAAGAGGTTAGTCCTGAGCAACTGATGTACAGAAATTTGTGACCATGCCAGTTTCGGGTGCCCATCACCGGTGCACAGCCCGTAAGAGTGATTGCTATGTATGCCCAGAAAAACAATTGCTTAGCGCGGGCGCGTAGAGTTGGTTTAATCACCTTGCAGGCGTGCATAGTATCACTCAGAAGGGTCGGCTATAGAACAGGGAGTAAGATTCAATCCCGTTGTTAGGTTGCTTAATTCCAGCATTTGAGTAATGAATTACCCGCACGCCAACACGGCTCTCGTCTTTGAATTTAAGGCCAGCTCCAAGGCGATCCTCGAAGTTGAATGAGGATCCCAAGGTGCGATCTCCGACTTTGGTACCCGAGAACATGGATACACCGATGCCTGCCTCAATGAAGGGCGTAATACTCATATTCGTGTTGAATTCATACACAAATACCGGTGCGAACGAGATCGCGCTGCGGGCACTGGCACGCTTTCCCTTCTCCCAGTGGGTCAGGCCAGCGTCCCAATAGCCGGTGAAGTGGCCTGTGGATGACTTCATCCATTTTCTGTCCCAGTCGAAGCCAACACCGATGCGGCCAAAGAAGCCGTTTTGACCAGTGCTGCCCAACGCGCCGGAAAGCTGAGCTGCATGTGCTGGGAGAATGGTCGCGCTCAGCGAAATGGCCAGTGCACCAACAAGAAACTTAAAGCTTTTCACGAATTGCGATCCTACTTAATTTAGAACATATAAAGAATAAAAGTGGGTGGCTTTGCCACGGCGCGCTGCCCTAAAAGTGGGCTGGATCCGGTCTGGTCGGCATGCTGAGTCAACTCAAGCGCGGTGAGGGTAGTCCAGCGTGGCTCAATGGCGTGCTGCCGATTAAGTGCGGTGGAGTAGGTGTAAATTCCACTTTCACACTTGTAAGCGGTGAAAATGCTATTTCACTCTGATATTGCGTTACGCCAGAATTTCGCCTGTTTATACCGCACGTCACCAGCATGGACGTTGAAGTCTCAGCTAACGGTCTTGGTGTCGTTATCAAGGACGAATGCCTGTGCTCACAGGTGCTAACGGTTACCTCGGTCATTGCCTCCGATCTGCTTTTCGGCTTCGGCTTCGGCTTCGGCTTCGGCTTCGGCTTCGGCTTCGGCTGACAGCTAAGTAAGAATCTTTTGAGAGCGGCGCCGGTGATTTGGTGTGTAGTAATAGGTTGTATCATGAGAGGCTTAGTTGATCTTGGTTGAGCTAATATATAGTTAGGAAGAGTAGGAAGGTCTTACGCGCTTACCTACGTTTCTCAAGTGTGCTGCTTGATCCACTAAGCTGGGCGCCTCGTCTAGGCTGCTGACAAAAGTCCACAGATATGTCATCACGGCATACACATGGCCAGCTTGAATTCTTGATTTAGTCGAGAGTTCATAAATGGTCACGGCGGATAGAGTTGCGGCTATAGCTCCCAGGATGGAGAGGGCTGAAGCCTCTCGGTCAGATAGTGCTATTCGCAAACGTGACAACATGTTGTAGTGTTTCTTTAGTTTTATGACTGAACAGTGATCGATCAACAAGGTCTCCAGTCTAAGCTGGTCGTTTATTATTTGATGTGTTCTCTGGTTTCTTCTGTTAAAAGAAGGAAGGCAAAAGGCAAGGATCAAAAGGCTCAACAAACAGAGAATGCCTGGCAGAGGTTGTAGGTAAATCAGCATTCCTGCTGAGCCGATGATTGAGATGCATGCAGTGAAAATTACAGGGACATGCTTCTCACAAAAATCTACGAAGCCCTTTGCCAGAGCTATACGTGCGGTTGTCACAGTTATTGAATGCTCTCCCGCGCGTTGATCCAACACTATCAAGACTGCCAGTTGAGCATAAATTCTTGTGAAGGTTCGCGTACCAACCGCTCGCCTGATCGCTCCTACGACCCAAAAGCTCAGGACGACTACGCTATACATCAGGGCATTATTAGAGTGGCCTTTGAGAATCGAATCAACTGCGTATCCAGCGAAAAGTGGATAGGCGAGCAGAAGCAAGTTTTCCAATGTTACCAAAGAGAAGGTCATTAACAACTTGCCTGGGTGCGCCAAGGCTATCGCCTTCAACGTCTGAAATGCTGATTGCTCTTCAATTCTGATGGCGGCCTGGACTAGGCTTTGAGTCGCGGGTCTATTCACAGTGCACCGTTGAGATGTCGCGGGCTTCAAGGCCCTGGAGGCCGGATCACTAAAGCCTATCAAGGCAGAGTTGAGCTACCGTTGAGGAAATGTGGAGAAACGATGGAGAGTCATGACAGGTTGCAAATTTTTACATTTCTCGACACTGTTCAGGTTGCTATCAATACCTGTGCTCGTAAGAATTTGTTAGGCGGTTTATGTATGAAGGCGGCTCGGAAGTTGCAAGCAATCAAGAGGTAATATATTACTAATGCCGTGTTTCTTGAGCGTATGGGCGTAGACTCGGATTTTGAGATTTATGAAGCGTTAGCGGCGGTTGAAATGAGTTCGGAAGATTTGTTAACTGCCGATGAGCTTAAATAAATCCTTGAGCAGGGAAATGGAGAGGCTTGATTGGTGAAACTTGATGGCCAAGAATGCCTGTCGCTTGGTGCTCTCCCCTAACGACTTCGCAATTTTTCCTGATCAGGACACCATTCATATTCTTGGATTTCTCGTGCTGGGCAGTAGTAAAAGCAGAGGGTAGGGTTCATCAAAGGTACAAAAAATCATAACCGACCATCCCGGGAAAAGAGTTTGTGGCGGCAATTGAACCGTCAAACCATGCTTCGATGAGTCTTTTCGAGAAATTTGGCTTCGTCATTGATTGCGAGGATAAATATGGAATCTGGCGCTTGTGGAAGCGTCCAGTTATTTAATCGTCAATCTGGTTGAGCAGGCTGCTTCAACCTGTGAAGACCTCTGGGCGGCTGTTCACTGCTTTGCAATTGTTTATGTGCTAACTCAGAAGATGTCAGGTTCTTGAAAGCGATCAAGTATGCGGGTTTTTATGATGATGCGCATGGCTATCGAGTATTTTCACAATATTTGGGGCCGAAAAGTTATTTTGTAGCGATCGGGCTTAGGCTGATTAATTGTTCTCGGCCCATTTGTTAAGAAGTCGCGTTATCCGCTAAAGGCAGTTGAATCGAAAAGCATGTCCCACCTGTTTTCAGATTCTTGGCATGTGCCGAGCCACCATGCGCCAAGGCTATAGCCCGTACTACGGCTAGCCCCAAGCCGCTGCCAGTGCGCTTGCCAGATACAGGCTTGGATCCTTTGACAAATGCTTCGAAAATCGTAGATGCCAAGTGGTCTGGCAGCCCGGATCCGTTATCTGTCACATCTACACCCAGGACATTAGAAGTGTCAAGGGTGATTTTTACGTTGATCAACTTGGGTTTCGCATGAAGCCTCGCATTCTCAATTAGAATCAGCAGCATCTGTCGGATACGAACGATGTCGCAATTGACTCGCTGCCTGGTGATACTTAACGTTAGGCCTATACCCGCTGATGTAAGCTCAGGCTGGAGCAGCTTGCTAAATTCTCGAATTTCCAGATCTAGATCAACTCGCTCAGGGTGAAGCTCCAGATAGCCGCTGTCCACAAGGCTCACTACTCGAAGATCTTCAATGAGTCGTGATAAACCTTCTACCTGACCAAGCAGATTTCTAAACAGCCCTTCTTCGGGGGCGAAAACCCCCTCGGCGAGGCCCTGTAGACGCCCCCTGAGAATTGTAATGGGTGTGCGGAGTTCGTGTGCAATTGAAGCGTTCCACATGGATTGTTCTGCAGCGAGCTTTTGTAACCTGTCTGCTAAGATATTAAAGTTCTCAACAAGATGAGCTGCCTCTCCTGGAGCATCTTTGGGAGCCACCGCCCTGGCAGTCAAATCTCCTTCCGCGACGCTAGCAACTGATTCTGCGAGTGATCCTAAAGGGGCCAGCACCCGTTTGGCTATACGCATTGAGCCCCAGATCGCAGCTATAATTGCAAAGATGGTCACCACTCCGATTATAACCATATCCACCCAACTCGGCGTTAAGTCTGTGGGATCCTGGATAGCCTCAGCAAGAGCGGCTGGAGAGATATAGGCAAGAATGGATCCGTAGAACCAAAAACCCAAAATGGAGAGAGTGGTAGTTCCCATTACCACTGTTACCATAGACCAAGCGAGCTGTTTTCCTAAGCCTGTTTTCTTACTCATCGTGGCCACTCAGCCGATAGCCAATCCCTCGAAGGCTCGTGAGCAGCTCTTTGATCCCGGCATCGTCTAACTTTTTGCGGAGTTTACTTATGTGGCTGTCGACAGTCCTTTCTAGGGTGTCTCCTTCTGGCAGGCATGCATTCAAAAGTTCAGCGCGGCTATGTACTCGGCGGGGGGTTTTGGCCAAGTGAGCGAGTAGTCTGTACTCGGTCAAGGTTAGGGTCAATTGTTTACTGCTACCGTCCTCAATAGTTACAGAGGCTTGGAACATTTCAAGGTCAATTGATAGACGACCAATTTTCAAAATAGTGTTGTCATTATCATTTCGTTGTTGGCCAGTCCTCCGTAGAACAGCTTGTGCTCGGGCAGCGACTTCGGCAGGATTAAATGGCTTGACCACGTAATCATCTGCCCCGATTCTTAACGCCATTAGTTTGTCGATGTCCTGATCGTGAGCTGTTACCATAATAATGGGAGTGGTGCCGCGCCGCCTAACTTCAGCCAAGACCTGCCAGCCATCAGCTTTTGGCATTTGAACATCCAGAAGAACCAAGTCTGGCTTAAGAGTTTGATGTATCTCTAGGGCCTGTTCGCCGTCAAGAGCGCAAACGCTTTTCATACCTTCGCGTGCTAAATACGCTACTAAAATTTCAGCGATTTCTGGCTCATCTTCCGCTATGAGGACAAGCGGCGAGGGGACATTAAGCGGCGGCTGTACGGTAGAGAGTTTGTGCATGAGGGTGGACTGCTGGAGGAAAAATCGAGACTCCATCATAACTCCATCTTTCCTCGACAGACACTACATCTCTGCTGAGTAGACTCTGTTGCGCATGTGACCCAGGTGATCTTGAGTCAGATTGTGAATTTTTCACCACGATTGTTGTTCCATTCATCCTGCTTTCCACGACCGTGATGCTTGCCGCCTGTGGTGGGCCTGAGAAAGGGGCTAGTCAAGCTACGCCGATGGTTTCCTACCTTCAGCTCGAGTCAGCCAATGTCATTCCTACTCAGGAGCTGCTTTGGCAGGATAGTGGCAATTCGTACCGCAGAGATAAGGCCCCTAGGGTGGGGAGACCGTGGTGCAATGGATGTTCGTGCAAGGCACTGGAGTCAAGGCTGGGAAGCCATTGTTCCGAATTGATCCTGCATCCGTGGCCTCCGGCTACGCTCAAACTCTCGAGCCAGGAGTACAAAACTCGAGAAGTAACGGGCGATCCGACGCGGAGCCAGTTCTAGGACTTAGAGAAAGCGAGTGCTTTCTAGTGAGCTAGAAGCGATGTGTGCTTATTGATGACTGCATCCTCTATCCGATCAGTTCCACATCTGGAATGGCCGCTGCAGTGGTTTCTCTAAGCAAGGACAGAAATTCCACCATATACGGCTTGCCGCTTTCAGCCGGCAGGGTTGCGGCCCAGATATCAGAAATCAGCCCCTTGCTGGTAATAGGCCTGGCAGAGACGTACTGGCGTTGGAGGTACGTCTGCACTGCCCAGCGAGGCAATACGGCAATGCCTCGATTGGCGGCTACCAGCATGAGGATGGCCACGGTCAATTCAGTCGTCCTGCGTTTGACCTTGACCCCGGCAGGGCGCAGCACGGCTTTGACGATGTCCAGTGATTCCTCCTCGATCGGATAGGTCACCAGCGTCTGTTCTTCGAAATCTTCAGCGACAAAAAACGCCTTCTGCGCCAAGGCATGATCATTGGCTACCAGTGCTACAAGGGGATAACGAAACAATCCATGGAAGTCGACCCCAGATTCATCTCTATCGGAGCATGACACCAGGGCCAGGTCTGCACGCCCCTGGTGAAGAAGGCCGATGGGGTCGTCGTGATAGCCCGAAACCAGGTCGATCTCAACTTCCGGCCAGCGCGCTCGAAACGCATCGACAGCCGGCATCAACCAGTCAAAGCAGGTGTGGCACTCCACCGCGATACGCATAGTGCCACTCGCGCCCTTCGCCATTTGCAGCAGGTCGCGGGTGGTTTGGTTCAGTACCGGCACAACCTTGTCAGCCGCCTCAAGCAGCCGCTTGCCTGCCGGCGTGAAAACCACCGGGGAAGATTTGCGTACAAACAAAGGTAGCCCGCAAAAGTCCTCAAGCGACTTGATGTGATGTGAGAGCGCCCCCTGCGTCAGCCGCATCCAGGCGGCAGCGCGTGAAACGCTGCCGCTGTCGCGAAGCGCAATGAGGGTTTGCAAGTGGCGTACATCAATCGGGATTCTGTCCATTAATTTTTTTGAGCTGAACCGTATAGATTATTCGTTTGAATAATAGACCCTCGATTTTCATACTGACAACCGAATTTCACGGCATTCAAGGTCGCAGGGCAGAAATGAAAAGAGCATTCATGCACCGCCAGGTTGCGGTGTTGGCAAGCGCGCAGGCGCTATTCCAGACAGTGTCGGTGCTGGTAATGACCGTGGGAGGGCTGGCCGGGGCACAACTGACCTCTCGGGCTGATCTGGCTACGCTGCCCATCGCCACCATGTTCCTGGGGACTGCGGTTGCAATGTTTCCGGCATCTGCATTCATGGCCAAGGTCGGGCGCCGGGCAGGTTTCATGCTGGGGGCATTTCTAGGTGTAGTCGCCGGGCTGGTTGCCGCGTGTGGTATCTGGTTTGGCTCCCTGTCTCTATTGGCGATGGGCACTTTCTTTGCTGGCACCTATCAAGCGTTTGCGCAGTTCTATCGCTTTGCCGCGAGCGAGATTGCCGATGACACGTTCCGTCCCAAGGCGATCTCGCTAGTCTTGGCAGGCGGTATCGTCGCGGCACTGCTGGGCCCGACATTGGCGCGCTACGGCGGTGATCTTCTCGGGCCGCTGTACATGGGGTCGTTCGTTCTGCTCTCGTTGGTATCGGCCCTGGGTGTGTGCGTTCTGGCTTTCTTGAAGATGCCACCGGCGCAGGAGGCACCTGTGAATGCCGGGAGAGGGCGTTCCTGGAGTGCGATAGTTACCCAGCCCACTTACCTGGTGGCGTTGTTCGGCGCCTTGACCGGCTATGGCATCATGATTCTGGCGATGACGGCGACCCCTTTGGCCATGATCCACCACGACCACTCATTATCGACTGCCGCGACTGTAATCCAGCTGCATGTCCTTGGAATGTTCCTTCCATCGTTCTTCACTGGGGCAATCATTTCCCGTATCGGCGCACTGTGGGTCATGCTGCTTGGCGTGCTTCTCCTTACGCTCCATGTCGTGACCACCTTTAGCGGTCTCGGGTTTTCATCCTTCGCCTTTGCCTTGGTGCTGCTTGGGATCGGTTGGAACTTCCTGTTCATAGGCGGCACAACCTTGTTGACCACGACCTACACTCCCGAGGAGAAAAGCCGTGCTCAGGCTACCAATGACATGGTGATTTTCGCAGTCGGCCTATCTTGCTCATTTGGTGCTGGCGGCTTGCTCAATATCTTTGGCTGGCAAACGCTCAACGCCATGCTGCTGCCGTGGCTGGGATGCGCTGCGTTGGCAATTAGCTGGTTGCTCTATGCAAATCGGAGTTCCCGAGAAGCAGCCAAGGTATAGGACGGACAACGATTTCAGTCGGTAGCAAACTAGCGGGCAAAAGAAAGCCCGCTGGGGGCGGGCAAGGGAGCTTCTATCACATATAGGGATAGGAAGATTGTCGTGTAGAAGCTGTGAAAATTGGGTGACAGAAAAGTCTCGATGATGTCATCACGGAGGTTTCCGTTGCCTCATGGCCCGGTGTGAATATGCGACAGGCCTAGCGTTAAGATTGTGATAAGCAACTCCTTGAGTTTTGTGAGCAATTAAGCAAGCGGAGCGCGCCGGCCCCAGAGGGCCATAGGCGTGAGGATGGAAGCCCGGAGGGCCGTAACCTGGCTACGCCAGGATGCGGTTCACGACAGCCGTGCTCCGAAGGAGCCACGCTTGAGGTGCCGGCCATCTAATCTGCTCTGCGGTAGATTGACCAAGTAATGTCAAAACGCGTAACTGTACGAATATACAGTTTAGGCGTTTTCGTCATGGTTACCATCCTCGGCCCACTTGAGCCCAGCGGAGCAACGCTCCCACTCTTTTCCTTTCACGTCCCAGCAGGCTTCCCGTCGCCGGCAGCTGACCACCTCGAAAAGCGCATCTCGCTGGATGAGCTGCTCGATGTCCGGGCCCCGCACATCTACCTGGTACGTGTGGAAGGGGACAGCATGATTGGCGCCGGCATCTACCCTGGCGATCTGGTGATTGTCGACCGCTCCATCGAGGCAGAGCCTGGCCACATCGTGATCGCCGCGGTGAACTGCGAGCCGCTTTGCAAACGACTTGCCCGGGACGGCAGCCAAGTGGTGCTCAAATCCGAAAACCCGCGCTACCCGTCTCGGTACCTTCTCGAAGGCGAAGAACTCCAGGTATGGGGTGTCGTGACCTACAGCGTGCGAAGCCATGACAAAGCCTGAGCGAGTCTTCGCCCTCATCGACTGCAACTCCTTCTACGCGAGTTGTGAGCGGGTGTTCCGCCTCGACCTTCGCACCAAGCCCGTGGTCGTGCTCAGTAACAACGATGGCTGCGTCATCGCTAGGTCGGCGGATGCCAAGCCGTTCGTGAAGATGGGCGAGCCCTACTTCCAGATCAAGGACAAACTTCGCAAGCATGGCATCGTTGCCTGCTCGTCAAACTACGAGCTGTACGGCGACATGAGCGAGCGGGTGATGACCGTCATCGAGTCGATGGTGCCGGCAGCAGAGTTGTATAGCATCGACGAGGCCTTTGCTGAGATCACTGGCATGCCTGGCGATCTGGAGCGGCTTGGAAGACAGATTCGGGCCGAGGTTTACCGCCGCACAGGTATCCCGGTCGGCGTTGGCATTGCTACGACCAAGACGCTAGCCAAGCTCGCCAACCATGCCGCGAAAAAGTGGCAGAACCATACCGGTGGAGTAGTGGATCTACGAGACCAAGTGAAGCGCGACTGGGTGCTCAAGAAATGCGACGCCGGAGACGTCTGGGGCATTGGCCGTCGCATGTCCGCCCACCTGGCGACTATGGACATTCGCACCGCCTGGGAGCTTGCCCACGCAGATGCCTGGTCGCTCAGGAAGCAGTTCAGCGTAGTGCTGGAAAAAACTGTTCGCGAACTTGGTGGTACCACTTGCCTCGAGCTAGATGAGCCTGACCCACCCAAGAAAGAGATCTGTTGCAGTCGCATGTTCGGTACCCGACTGACCGAGCTTGCCCCGATTAAAGAGGCCGTGGCCACCTACACATCGCGTGCCGCTGAAAAGCTCCGCTCCCAGCAGTCGCTCTGCAAACGCCTCCGGGTGAGCATCCGCACGGGTATGTTTAATCCGGATGAAGCGAAATACGCCAACGGCGTCTTGGTGGAGTTGCCATATCCAACGGACGACACGCGTTTGCTGACAAAAGCGGCGCAGGAGGGCGTGGAGCGGGTGTTCCGAGAAGGCTTCCGCTATAGCAAGTCAGAGGTGCTGCTGCTCGACCTCAGCCAGCCTAGCGAGATCACCGGTGACCTGTTTGCGGCGGCTCAGCCGGTGATGAGTGAAAAACTTATGAGTGTTCTAGATAGCGTGAACGCCCGGTGGGGGCGCGGCACCATGCGCCTGGCGAGCGTACCGGTCGACCCCTCTTGGGGTATGCGCAGGGAAATGATGAGCCAAAGTTTTACAACCAAAATGGATGAACTCTGGACTGTCTATTGTAAGTAGCCTCGATAGCTCTTTCTGTAACTCGTTGGAGCCAGTACGGCCCCCTTGGAAAGGGGCCGATGTGCTGAAACAGGCTCAGTCAGCCATCTGCACATTAG
This sequence comes from Pantoea sp. Tr-811, assembly GCF_011752535.1. Taxonomy (NCBI): domain Bacteria; kingdom Pseudomonadati; phylum Pseudomonadota; class Gammaproteobacteria; order Enterobacterales; family Erwiniaceae; genus Pantoea; species Pantoea sp. Tr-811. Next base: position 108,912 of record NZ_VWXJ01000019.1, on the reverse strand, counting down.
ATCACTAGCGATCAATCCATGTTGGCTGCGGAGTCTCCTCCCAAGTCGAACCTACCGGCTGCATTGCGATCCAAGTCTCAGCGATCTTACCGTCATTGATACGATAGGTCTGCATGCCGGCGCGGGTGATGATCTCGCCATCTTTCGACCACTTGAACATGAAGCGGAACCACGCTCGATCCATGCCAAAGTCGTGATCAAAAACTACTACCCGAATATCGGGTCGGTCACGATGCACCGCCTTCATTTCAGTGAGATACGCATCGCGTGTGACAGTGCGGCTTCCGCCTTCATCATGACGGGTGTAGTGATCCGCCACGCACTGTGGAGCAAGATCGTATGCCTTGTCGTGCCACACCTTTTCCCATTTGCTAAACAGCTCAACGAGCGCTTCGGGTGTCGTCATGACGATTTTCCTCAATGTGATGGGGACTGGATGAATCACCAGTAAATAGATAGCTTGCTTTCTAGTCAATCATCAATGCCCTGTTGGGGCGATCTCAGCCCTGTCTGAGACTGCGTGCCTGGCGAGGTGGTATCACCTGCCTCGGCCTGAACGAGCCTGGTCAGCCGAAAGGAGATCTGCTCTATTCGAATGTTCGATATCCGGCTGACCGAGCTGGCTCCGATCAAAGGGGCCGTGGCCACCTACACATCGCGAGCCGGTGAGAAGCTCAGCTCAAGCAGTCACTTTGTAAACGGCGCAGGACGAGCATCCGCACAGGCATGTACAACGCCGATGTGGCGAAGTTCGCCAACGGCATCCTAGTTGAGTTGCCGTACTCAACGGACGACACGCGTTTGCTTACAAAGGCGGCGCAGGAGGGCGTGGAACGTGTGTATCGGGAGGGTTTTCGCTACAGCAAGGCAGAGGTGCTGCTGCTCGACCTCAGCCAGCCCAGCGAGATAACTGGTGACCTGTTCGCGGCTACTCAGCCGGTGGCGAGTGAGAAGCTGATGGGTGTCCTGGATGCGGTGAACGGAAGATGGGGTAGGGGGACGATGCGGTTGGCGAGCGTGCCTGTCGACCCTGCGTGGGGGATGCGCCGGGAGATGATGAGCCAGAGCTTCACCACGCGGGTTGATGAGCTTTGGACGGTTTACTGTAAGTAGTTTCATCAGTGGTGAGGGGTTGTCTTGGTTGACCGCGAGCGGCGTTTTGATGATGGTGATCCCATTCGCACCTCCAACATCGTGACTTACGAAGAGCTCAAGGGATACGTAACCGTAGCGTTGGTGGGATATCTCATGCTTCGAGAGCGTGTGGCATCGAGGCATCTCTTTGGCTTAGTAAAAATAATCTTTGGAATGTTCTTCCTAATTGCCGGTCTGGGGCATCTGAGCATGTCGACCCTAGTAGGTGTTTCCGTGCTTCTTTGCGCGAGTTTAGTCTGGGCGATATTCGTAATCGCTTTGCGGGAAGCGAATGTCAGTAAGATAGGCTGCCTATTATTAATCACATACCCATCCTTGATGATATTCACATTGATTTGGGTCTTCGGGTTCTATGGTTATAGCGGCTTTGGCTAGGAATATAGATCAGATATCACTTCTTATGCTTACTCAGGGGGTGGGAAGCGGGGTGGCATCGCCTTTATTGTATTCAATGGCGATACCACACCTAGGGGTAATGCGATGCGCCGTGGTTGGTGCGCTTGCTCTGGTGGTGGCAAGTCTCTTGGCAGTTCCAACATTAGGTGAGATCCCTACATCTATCTCCGTTGCAGGAATCGGGTTAGTGGCTGCTGGAGTGATGCTTGCAAATCGACGCTGAGACCTAGTCTGTCTGGGGAAGGATCATCGCCATCTAGTATTTATCAGACGAGGATGTTGGTAGTTAAGTGTTTCGTTATAAGTCCCTAAAATATTTAATTTCAGGGACTGCTTGGTTTATAGTTATCTGCTAAGAGCAGTTTTGAGTTCTGTAATTAACCCCTTGTCAGGAAGGTAACCAATCACGCCGTGCGCGTTAGGGGTTTTGTTATCAATATTGCCAAAATTTTCAATTTCGCCTTCGAATGTTGGTTTTTCTAAGCTCTTTCCAAGTGTGACAAAGTCAGACGGGTCGTAAAAATTCAACCATCTGCTGACATTGTTTGGCTTTCTGAGTGGTGGCCCTAAGCTTTTAGTGACAGAGTTAAGCCCAAGAGGAGAGCCTAAGGTAATGAAAGTCGGTATCTTAAGGTTGGGACTCTTCGCTGCCATTTCTCTAAGTAGTTTGAAGGCGATAACAGTCCCCAGGGAGTGCGAGATAATGATGTTCGGAGGGTTTTGAAGATGAGGCCTAACCAAATTATCTATCGCAGCAGTGGCATTGTTCACATTCAAATAGACGTACGCCTGTTTGATGATGCGCAGTAGAATAGAGCCCTTAGCTGGGGATAAACTCTCAATTGCACGAGCAATAGCCACAAGTCGGCGGTAGATAAAGTTGTCCATTGCTACGGCGCCGTTGACTTGGGTGTTCATGATTTCTTGGATTGAAGAATCACTTATGCCATTTTTGTTGGCGACTTCCTGTAGGGACTGAGTGAGGAATATTAATTCAGCGCTACTGCTGGCGTCGGTGTCTTCCAGTCCTGGGCCCATTGGTTGTCCATGAGGCTTATTATTTTTAGTCCATTCAGCTAATTCCTTTGCATAATAGGCCATTCCTATAGAGGTGTTGTTTAAAATTCCTGGTGAAGCGTTTTCCAGAGCAGATGTCCACGTATCCTTAAGTTTGTCGGCTGTAACAGCTTGCTGGCCTATTCCATGAATCATGAGTACTTTCATGAGTTTGCCACCATATTGAATTTATTGATTAATAACTCGGCGCCTTGCGGTCGGAATGAGGTGAATTGAGAGGGGGCCAAGTATCGAATAACTTCGTAAAGTGGCGAGGCGGTTGGCTTTTCCTCATCGCACGGGTTTTCGACAAACTGCCACCCTTGATGTAGCCATGGCCAAAGCCCTGCGACAAAACCTTCCTCTGCAGGCGTTGCCTCCGTGGCCCAGTGCGGTAAGTTATCACCAGGTGACTTTGTCTTTCGCTCACTTACAGCTGGAACCTGAACGGTGTAACCATTATCTGTTTGATCAGTTTTAAGCATGCCCATGAAAGCGATGTCAAACGGTATCGCCTGATTGCGTCTGCAATAGTAATATGCGGTTCGGTGAATATTATCGATGTCGCCTGCAAAGTCGTACAGATATGAAGAAATGGCGCCAAGAGTGGGATTTATATGCTTGCTTCTTCGAAGGTCGACTGCAATCTGATCGATTTTATCCATTGACATATTTCCGCTTTGGATGTCGCTGATTGCCTTGATTGTACTTTCTAGCTGGTTCCTAATGCCTTGCCATTTGTTCACGCACGCCCAGCCGATTACGCCGCCCTTATCAGTGCTAACAATCGTAACTAAATCTCTGTAGACAATGGTTGATATAGTAATGCCGCTAATTAGCTCAATAAGAACTTGAGCTGCAGGTTTATCGCCTAGTTCGACAAGATATTGCTTTCTGTAGTCGGTGCTGATCGCGAAACTGGGGCATGTGCTCCATATGCGATAAGCTGTGCCCCCAGTAACTATAAGGTTGGTATGTTTGTCGACTCTACTTTGATTGATTATGAGGCGGTCAGATATATAGCCTTCGTCTCTATGAGCGATGCGAGATATTGCGCTGAGTTTTTTAGTGTAATTTTTTTGTGTAAAAGCTACGGGCTCTTGATTGTCCTGCTTCGGTGGGGTGGGCCAAATTATAGTCTGTTCGCCATTGGTGGCTGAGGAGCGGTGTTGATAAACTGTGTGATCTCTTGGTATCCCGATCTGGTATTCAGGGTTGCACTCCAGTCGATACTGAGTGCCAATCTGCCGCATTCTCTCGCGAGAGAAAAGTGCTAGAGATTCAGGGATTACACAATCCTTTACATACCTGTCGAAGACGGACTCATCATATCCTTGAAGACCTTCAATCAGTACGCTAGAAAAAATACAACGCGCTGGAGCTACGCCATCGCTCGGTAGCATATATGCTTGCTGTCCATCGGTGACGGCGTTGAATCGATCAATGACTGGTATTTCTTCTCTCCAGGGGCCTCTTGGTAAAACGGCGTCTGGTATAATCTCTGTCGTTTCAATGTCATTGGGCAATGATCGACATGCATCGGATATGATCGTAAGGCTCTTGATTCCACGCATATATAGGCGCTTTTTCAAGGCCTCTACAGATATTCCGCGCAATTCATCGTGCCAGTCACTTGGTAACCAAATGTTTTCTTCTGCTCCCCTGCGTAAACCGTGGCCTGCGAAATGTAAAACGAAAAGGTCGATTCTATCATTCTGATTTAGCAGTTTCTCAAGTGCTTCTCTAAGTCTAGGAACGGTTACGGCTTGTACCTCATCTGTGATCATAGAGGCAACGAAGTCGTTGCTTGATGCCCAATTAAATATTTCCTGGGCCGCAGTAATCGCTCCTGGCAAAGGAGTCAAGGGGAAAGAGTTGGATATTCCGATTGTCATGCATAGCTTCACAGCAAACACTCCTTTGCAAAATAGCGAGACGATCACACATCGAAGGGCCTGTAGTCATGCACCCGACGTAGCAAGCCACTGTTGAGCATACTCGTAATGAGGTAAATTTTGGTGCCAATCTGCTGGCTTGTGGCCACCTTTCCTCTCGAGCAATCCACTCGTAATTGTTCGCGCTGCGGCAGCGGGATGCGCTCTATCTCGGATGCAGCAATTCTCGTCACATTCAGTATCCATAATCTGCCCTCCGGCGATTGCGTGACCGCTTCGCTGCGCTATGGTGATAGCACCCCAAAAACAAGACTAAAGTCGTAGGAGGTCGGCATGCGGATACGCGGTGAGGTTTTCTGGAAATGGGCAGACCCAATGCTTCATCACAGGTCTAACGATGAGACGCTGGACGACGGCACGACCATGGACATTCAGGTGCGACTGTCGCGCACGGGCAACACCCAATTGTTCATCGGTGTGTATGCCGGTACCGGTATGGCACTGCATGAGGAGGCATTCCTCTCGTGCCCAGGTGAATCGATGACTCGGGCTCTGGCGTGGGGTGTGGTACGAGCACGATGCCTTGCAACTAATCAGCAGCCTGCTGAAAGGCGAGTAGCCTAAGACTCTTGTCTTTTTACTGGTGGCGGCAACCTACTGGCCGCCATCCGCGTAAGACGGCCCTAGTGGACATCCTACAGAATTCATGCACTCTAGCTCTCCAGCGGTAGCTTAAACCGTCCTTACGACAGGAACGGAGCTGAGGCGCCTCGGATAGAGAAGGCCGGGAACCGGCGTTTCTCGACCGCCGCATTGTGATAGTGATCTGCGAATTCAATGGATGACAGGACTCCGCAGCAGTCCAGATCGTCATCGGTTAACCTTCACTGATCTCAAAACGGAATCGAGCTCGTGACTAGAAATCCCGTTGAGCGAGCCCTCATGGCACGAGGGGTAGACAGTAGGTTGGCCAGGAAGCTGAGGGAGGATAAATGGACGCTCGCAAGGCTTCGAATGCAATGTCCAGAGAAACTGCTGGAGCTGGGGCTCAGTGAGTCCGTCGTGCCCAAAATCCTCGGAACGGGTAGGCCGCCGATACCGCAGGATGTTCTCATCAAAACGCTTTATGACAATCGCTGGCTTTGCTGTGTGTGTCGAGATGCTGAGCGCCCAGTCATCGTTCATCACATCAAGTCATGGGCAGAAAGCCGAGACCACTCTCCGGCCAACCTGGCAGTCCTTTGCTCTATCCATCATGGGGAGGCACATTCCACGCATGCTCTGGAGCTTACGCTCGCAGCTGACCGGCTTAAGTCAGAAAAGGCGATGTGGGAACAGGAGGTGCGTCGGATTGATCCGCTGGCCGTATTCAAGTCCACCCAGATAATGAGTTGCCAATGGTGGTACTTCAATCACCTTAGGGTATTCGAAATTGCCGAACATGTCGGAGTAAAAATCACCCAGCTCAAGGGTTTCCAGGCTGCCCTGCGCAATGGGGTCTGTGATGAGGACGGCTACCTTTGCACCCGAGAGGGTCTTTGGTACGTCGGTCAGGCTCCATCGCACGGCCTGTACCTTTACATGAGCGGTATGCTACGGGCCGCTATGGATCACGCCTGTGTCAGGAATATTTCGGATGACCTTGATCGGGGCACACTCGATATTCTGGTAATCCCTGGTGACCTAGTGTTTGTACAAGGCTCCTATCATTTTACGGATATGCCTTCTGACGGTTCCGGCGCGGACATGGTTCGGGGGCGACGACGCGTCAACAAAGTCGAAATCACTTTCGTCTTCGATAGAAACGAAGCAACGTCGGGCTCAGCACGTACCGAATGGCTGCTTGGCGTGCACACTTTGGGCTGTCTCTTGCGCGTGAACAAGCTACAGAGAGATCAAAACGGTGTTTTGTGTCTCGGGGCTACTGTCTTGGCGATTCGCAGCGCTCATGAAGAATTGAAGTCGAGAATGTATGAGATTGGCCTCTATCAAAGCGGTCTGATAGGTCAGCATGATGACGATGAGGAGTTTGAAGGCTTCGATCCGGATGACGATGAAAACGATGGTGGGAACGGTGAATCACTTTGCTCATAGCGGGGGCATGGCTTGAGTCCGCGCTCCTGTGACCATAGTCGGTCGCTGCGCGTTGAGCGTGTGAATCACCCCCAGGTGTCGAAGCTTCTGTCCTATCCCAGGCCCGCAATGTCAGGCAATATTGAGCGGCTACGTGTGGCGATGTGCTAGTGGGCTAGGTCAGGTAGAGGGCGATGATGAAGGATTCATTTTCAAGACGTCACGGTTTCTCGCAGGTTGATGAAGCCGAAATCACCATACGAGAAGAGGCACCGCAAGCGCTGCAGGAGTACCTGGTTCAACTGAGCTACGAATGTGGTCTCAAGCCTTCAGGGCTGCGTCAAATAATTTGCCAGACCCTGAAGGTATTGCCTGACAAGCAGAATTGGACTGAGAGACCCAATATCCATGATGAAAACGTCCAGCTGCTTGAGCAGTGTAAGTGGTTCAAGGTGTATGACGTCATTGAACGGCTTGATGACCACTTCGGTAACTGTAACTACGATGGCGGCGTGTACGAGCACTTTACGACCGAAGTGAATGAGTTCTTCATCGAGCACGGCATAGGCTGGAAGCTGCTGAATGGTCGAATCGAGATCCGTGGCTCTGAATCCTTTGAGCAGGTTTTGACCTCCGCGAAAGAAACTGAAAATCAATACGGGCACGTCACGGCCAGCAAGGAATTGCACCAGGCGATAGCTGACCTCTCACGCCGACCTTCTCCAGACCCGACCGGAGCGATCCAGCTCGCCATGGTTTCGCTGGAGTGCGTCGCTCGGCAAGTCACGGGTGACCAACAGGCGACCCTGGGCCGGATCATGAATGATTGCCGAACGCTGATTCCCGCACCGTTGGATCAGGCAGTCATCAAAACCTGGGCGTACGCCTCGGAGTTCGGGCGGCATATCCAGGAAGGGCGTGAACCTTCATTCGAGGAGGCAGAGCTCGTTGTTGACCTATGCGCTTCGGTCAGTAGCTACCTGATCAAGAAAACGTGTTGATCCTGACCGGTGTCTGGCCTTTCCACGGCAGATGAGGAATGACTGAAGATGTCATTCTTCCAATACCCACGGATACATCTTGAAAGCGCCGCCTTCATGCCACTGGGTAGGATCGATATCCATAATATCCATCCGTAGCTTCTGGGGGCATTCTCCGTAACAAGCCTGGCTTTGCTCACGGAGCGGGAGAGAAGTCGAAGGTAGTGCCCGAGCATGTGGCAAAGTACGCGATCAACGTGCTAGGCTTATAAGTAAAAACTGAGTTTCCGATACACAAACCCGAAAAATCACTTGCGCAAAGGATTGTTATGCAAAGCTATAAAGATGCGGTTGAAGATTACATCAGGCGGCAAATTTTCTCGAAAACTGGCGAAGCGTTTCTCGACGTTTCGATTCAAGAAGATGTGCTCTATTCTGAGCTCGATTTCGTCGGTCGAATGCTGTGCCAGAAATATATAGAGGGTGATTCGAGCTTCTATCTCTTAGACAGCGTGCAAGTCCAAGCCGCGGCTGTTCACGGTCATCAAGCGGTTTTAGTTTGTAAGGGTATGCTTGATCTTATATTTCGTACCTCAGCTATGATGGTGGGGGCAGAGCGGCGTCAGAAATCCCCAGAGGATGAATTCTACGAGCCCTGGGTGAACAATTTAAGCTACTGGTTCAAGAGCGCTGAATTCGATTGGTCAGATGAAAGGTATTGGTGGCTTAATCAGGACGATTATAGAAAAGCTTTCGAAATGCTTGCCGAAGGCATATTTGTATTTCTTGTGTTGCATGAAATAGGGCATCTCCATAATTTGCACGGGGACAGGCGAGCCGGGAGTTCAAAATCTGCAGCTCCTTCCTCGTTATCGGCCACTGATGAAGTCTTTGTCCACGAAGCACTGGGTGGAGGTGAGGCGATGAGTGAGGCCGATAGGCTGGCAGCACACACTCGTGAAATCATCGCAGATACTTACGCATTTCAGTTCATGCTCGTCGAGCTTAGAGAAAGCTTGCTTCCGGAGTCGGAGTATATTGGCTATGACGAAGGAGCGCTCCGCTCAGTGCATTTTGGCGTATGTATTTATATGGTGGCTTCCTTGTTCTGGGCGTTTAGCTTCCAGCGGCCAATGCGGAATGATACCCAAGAAGATGATTACCCATCTCATCTTTTCAGGCTGCAAAGCATTGAGGCTACCTCTCTTGAGCATCAATTGGCTGGTGGTGATAAAGAAACTTACGACGGTATGGCGCTCGGAATACAAACTTACACCAAAAAATTAATTTGTGCTGCTGGTGATGAGGGCTTTGTTTCTTGGCGCATGGCGTCTAATCTCCCAGCGAATCAAGAGCACTACAGGAAGGTTTGTGAACTGACGGATGAGTGGTCAAATATTAAGTTTGGTGTGCGCAATGAGGATTGGCTGCGCTGGCCTTTCTGAGGTCTCGGGTGGATAAACCTAAACAACCTCACCTTATGGAGGCATCTCAAACGGCCACCCTCTGGGGTGAGGTATAGGCAGAAAGTTGCCAATGGCTTTAGCCCAGATGAGGTGGTGGCTAGGCCTCCTACACAAGGAAATTTGTGATTATGACGTGCTTTAACTTGCCCAGTGATCAGCAAGCTGCAATCAGCGACGTTGATGAGACAGTGCTTCGGTCGGCGGTACGCAAGTGTCTTGATGAGGAGCACATATGGCCGATTCATGGCCTCGGTCTCGATAAGTGTGGGCCCTCTGTGGGTATCAAGCTCCAGGGGTTCCAGCAAGCGATCACTGAGTACAGCAAGGCCAAGGCCCATGCCAAGCGCGAACGCACTCGGCAGGATGCGCTGTACGCCGGCAATGACCTCATTCACGCTTTGCAGCAGATGAAAGGGCGGCTCGAAACTGAGCGTAAAGAGGGTGAATTGTTCTTCATTGACGATCAGGTCAGGCCGCCTTTCCACCTTAGTAAGCGACTATCAGTGCAAGTGTCGTTTCGCTGGCGAGCGTCGTCGTCTGCGGGCTGGAAGGACGGGCACCTGACGTTCGTCTACTATTTTTCCCCTCAGCCCCGCTACACGTTACCGTTGCCCAAGCGCAAACCCAGCGCCGCCCAAGCAGCGAGGGATCTAGAAGACACTCTGTACAGAGAATGGGAGCGCTTGAAGGCTCAGGCCCTCTTCTCTATGAGGGAGTACTTCCGCGATGGTGGCGACGGCGATACTGTGCCTGAGCTGTTCGCAGTGAGACCTAGTCCCTACGGTGGGGGGTTGAATAACTTTAGCTGCAATTTTTGGCAAGACGCACAACGCTTTGATGGTGTAGACGCATGAAATCATACGACCTAGCTAATCTTATGGTTAGAGTCGACAAGTGCTGCTGCGTATTGCATACATGTTGAAATGACTCCCGAACTAATTTGGTATTGCGCTATCGAATTCATTAGGCTCGCTTCCCCCCGTTGGGGTACGCTATAAGCACTTTTCGAACACCTGAGGATCATCCATGTCTCGCTTAGCAGAATTTCGTAAATTAGAGCAAACCTTGGCTGCTCAGCTCGCTGAGCTTGAGGCAATGAAGGGTAGCTCCGAGCTCAAGAAAGAAATTGAGTTTGAGGAAAAGCTTCGTGATTTGCTGAATAAGTATGGCTTCAGTCTGCGCGACATCATCAATCTGCTGGATCCGCAGTCCGTCCGGCGTGCAGCACCTGCTGCTGTAGAGAAAGCTCCGCGTCGTGCTCGTCAGGTAAAACAGTACAAGAATCCACACAACGGCGAGATCATTGAGACCAAAGGTGGTAATCACAAGCTGCTGAAGGAGTGGAAGGCAGAGTACGGCGCCGACGTAGTCGAAGGCTGGCTGAATAAATAATAGAATAGCGCTGACAATAATTGCTGCGTCGAATTCTCAGCTCTATCGTACTCTCACTTGAAATTGCAGAGAAATCATGGCTGGAGCAGGGTGCTATCGTACGCGAGTGCACCCTATATTAAGAAAGGCCGGCTGGCCTGAAATTTTTGGGTAGCCGGCCCAATCATCCGTTTAGTGCTGCCAGGACTCAGGGATGAGACCATCACCCTTCTTATACCAAGAGGCAACTGAATGCGTGTGGTCAACGCTTTTCCAGATCTCCTCGCCGGCATGCTCAAGTACTATGATCTGGACATTGAAGTTTGATCGTTTCAGACCTTCGGAAAGCGTCTGGAAAATTCTCTGGGTTGCGATAACATCGGCCGGCCTCTTTTGATTGATGTCCGCAAAATCCCCATCCAAGTCGTTACTTCCGCTGTGGCTGCTTGGGAAGTAAACTTGGCTTGGTTGGTCGATTACGATGAAGCCGAAAGGCGGCAGATGTTGATTTAGGGGTTGTGCAAGAAATTCGTGAATGGCAAGGAACGCCGCAAGGTGGTACCCCATCCAGTTAGCTCCGCTTCCTACTTCCCATAGATAATCGCGCTCGCCATCTTTGCCATCGAAACGAAGTGTAAGATCCTTTCGATCTAAGAAAATAGTCGAACCTTCTGGGGCTTCGAGGCCTTCGGAGTAGTCGCCGATCAACTCTGAGATAGCGTAGTCCACCTGCTGCTCTCTTGTGGAGCGGTTGGACGCTTTCATGGCTCGCTCATAGTTACGAATTTTTTTCTCTAAATCCTCAGCTTGCAAACTAAGGCTTTCGTCAGCTTCTGTTTTTCCAAGTCTTTTGAGTAAAGAAGCTATTGATCCCGCTAGGAAATATATTTGGTTTATTGAGTTTTTCAGTTTCTGATCTCGATTCAAAATTTCGTTTTTGATTGATCGAAGACGTTGAAGCTCTTTTTGCTGTTTGGCTAAATTACGTTTGAGTGAAGATAGCGTGTTGTCGATAACAGGATTTTCTCTCAGGACATCAGAAATTCGCGTGACTTGATTTACTCTATTTTCCAGGTTTTCAATTACCAACGGGAGCGCTGCCGTGGTTGAGCCGCAAGCGATACACTCATTGTTTTGAGCTACAGTCTTTCTGAGCCAATCTAGGCTAATAGCATGAGATCTTTCCATTTCAATGGCTTGATTAAATTTATGTCCATCTGCCGACAAGTCTTCATATCCAGATACTTCGGAGGCTAGGTGTTCTACAATTTCATTTTGAGCCATTTCTGCAGCCAGGGCTGCTCGATACTCGTTATTTGAATGTAATCGGTTCGGCTCCGTTAGCGTGTCCTCGAGCCTCCTTTCGTTGTAAGCATCAACGACAGATTGGAGCAGTCCCACCCTTATTTCAAAGTCGTCGGAAATCATGGAGGGCAGTAAGCCTGTCTCAATACAGCCACTAATCAACCGATTGACTTCATGTGACCAGGCTTTCTTTGACTTTTCAATAGTTGCGATTTGCTTGTTGATCGAATCTAGTTCTTTTTCTGCTTCATCTTTTCGGCGCTCGTTCATCACATAGTTAGCGTCCACGATGCCTAGGGCGTACGGCATCGCGCGCGTCAATCGCTCTTTGTGCTTGTATGAGTCTGTTTTGAAGAAAAGTGTGTTTGGGTTGGCGACAATATGTTGCGGCAGAAAATTAAATGCTGCCATGTCGCGATATGAACTGCGCCTGTCAAATGGTCGGGGCTTTTCTTCATCGGAGTGCGGGAGGTCGGACATCCTTACTAGAGCGTTAAAGCTGTCTTTGAAATCATCCCTGTTCATGTTTCTAACAATGATGTTCGGTATTGACCCATTGAAGCTAGATAGGTGGAATTCACCAGAGCTTTGCGCTTTTCCTGGCGTTCTCCGGGCCAGAATCCAAGATTCACTTTTGAATGTGATTTTTAGACCAAACCAGTCTACGCTGTCACGAATTATACCGATTGGTATCTGGCATTTAGACGAGCCTAAGGCATAATCGATGATGTGGACTATCGATGACTTTCCTGTGCCGCTAAGGCCGTGGATTATGTTGATTTTATCCTCTTCGAAAGGAATGTATTGAATTTCATTTTTGGCGTCTAGCGGCCACAGTATTACTGCGTTAATTGTAAATTTCATTTTTGCATGCCAAAGAATAGTCTAAAGAGGATTTCGGTTGGTATCTTTGAGAACCAAATTGCGAGCTGGCGAGTAGTTTTCAACATATCATCTGGAAGTCGTGGTTTTGTGCCTTTTGGCCACCTCGTTTCACTTCTCACAAATGATGGCTCACCATTAGTTTGGGCGGTGGACGTTATGAGATTAGCTGACTTTGCCAGGTTTAGGCCCTGAAAAGTCGTCGCGGTATGTGCTTGGACGCGTATGGTGAGATCTACCTTTAGTATCGGGTGCTCGCGAATGATAGATTCCGCATTAGAACGAGTGTTTTTTCTCGCAAGCGCTTTTCTCGCTGCTTCGTTCCAGACTATTGGTAGTACGAGTAGAAGTTTTGGTAGATCGATAGGGTGTGGTGATTTCTCTCCACAATATTCTTCAACGAAGGAAGTTAGGAGAAAGCATGCCATCGAGCTGTTATGGATTAGATGTTTGTCGAGGTGAGGGGTATTCAATTTTTTTCATCCTTCTCCTGGTGCCAGTGAATTGGATGTTTGCTATCTCCCTCATTGGCTTGGTGGTGATATGTTCCCATAAAGAGATAGCGTTGATTGGATTTGATACGCCCTAGCTTCATGGAAAATTGATTGTCGCATGAAGAGGTCTGGACGTAGATTTCTTTAAAATCCTCAGATGTAAATTCAGATGGATCTTTATCTTTAAGTAGTACGCGAGAGTCTGAGATTGATTCCCAGCGCGCAGCGAGAATTGATTCTGCTTCGTCAATGTGTTGTAAAAGGATCTTTCCGCTGGCGAGAAGGCGAGTTCTTTCTGAGTAGGCTGCCCAGAAGTGACCAAGTTCTTTCTTAAGCAAGATCTCTCTAGGAAGGATTTTTTTCAGTTGTGTGAGGAAGGGGAGACTGAGGTCTTTGTACTCTTCAACTAACGTTTTGTAGCCAGTCTCCTCTTGCGGCAGAGGAGCCATGCTTTGATTTATGTAAAGCTCGCAGAGGGTATGTTTTTTGTTGAAGTATGGCTGGACTTCCGCCCAGAAGGCCGCGCCATTATGCCATGAGGCTAAGCAATTGCTGAGCAAATGTCCGATCAGGGCCTCGTAAATGCTCTCTTCATTTCCTTTAATGTCGGACGGTAGCTGTAGGGCAGCATAAGTTTCCTCTTTTAAGGAGTCTCCGTCTTGTCCATCCACCACGGTCATGTTTCTTACTATGTATGCAATGTCTTCATCGTCATAGGAGCATACATTTCTTGCAATTTTTTCTACAGCACCTGTTATCTTCTCAGCTTGCGCCCTAAGCTCATTGATGGCTTGAGCTACATCTTCCTCGCTTTTAGAGCGGGACAAAGTATGAGCCAGGCTGCTTGTTGGGATATGTCTATTGGTGACTAAGAGAAATTCATGTTCTGTAAAGTCGTCCCCTGATGTATAAACTTCCTTAAGCCAAATGCTGAGCGTATTCCATAGGTTGCGACTACTGTCTTTAAGTGGGCTGTCTTTTAGCTTTGAGATTTTATCTTGCTCTAATATTCTTTTTTTTCCATCCTTGATGAAGCTGATTTCTTCGAGATCATCGGCAGTCTCAATGCCGATGCGCGCGAAGCGATGTTTCGCAGTAAATATTCGATAAAGCGCTCGCTCAAACTGGTAGGCGTAGCCCGCAGCGCTGGCGCTTGCGTTTTTCATAGCCATAAATCTTTCTCAAGTGTTTAAATGTTAGGGATGTTTATCTCATTCGGTTTGATCTGGTTCATATACAACGTTGTAGCCAAGGTAGCCATGCGGGGACGACCGCATTTCTCTTTTGGTGTGAGCAGGACGGAGGTACGGTTGGATGCAGGTCGGGCAGCTTCATATCCGCCTCTTTGCGAACTCTGCAATCGGATAAGAAAATCTGCTGCCTCTGAGGGGCTGACTCGAATCTGGTGCTATCAATGCACGCTAGTCCCACTTCAGCTCTCCTTGTTTGCAATCCGGCGCTCGGTCGTGGCCATCCATTGAGTGGTGGCCATATGATACTGCGAACGCAGCAGTGATGTGCAAGTCGGTAGGGCTGTCAGCCACGTGGTAGGCGAGGTACAGATTTGGACGAGGCTTTACTTCTCTGCTCTTGGTTGGCGGTGGCATTAGCACTGTCTACCCATGCGCTCAGTAGCCGGCCGAAATGCGGTCTGCTAACCGCGGACGGACAATGACTCGAAATGCATGATGCTCGCAGAGCACAGTTGCGAGCAGCTAGTAGAGCCTCAAGCGGTGAAGGTGAAGGTGCAGGTGCTTGAAGCTGCAGCTCAGATATTCGTACTGAAGGGGGTTTTCCGATGAGTTCTGGCGGATGCTTGATGTGGGGAAAGCTGGACGCCGGATGGCTTGTCTCATCCAAAATTATCGTGATTAATCCTGTTGGGTTTCTAAATATCTAATGAACCTTCAGCAAACCATGCGGGCAACCCTGGCTCAATCCAGGCGGCATTGCTGGAGGAATCTATCACTAGACCTAGGCCTTTTAGCCGTGCTAGTTCCTTTTCGGACACTCCAATCGGCAGCCCGGTAAAACTTTCAAATTCGCTACTGGGTTGTGAACCCAGTATTAGCAGATTTAGTACCGCTGGCCCCGTTCTGGTGCCAACGCCAGCATCCCTTATGAGCTTGCTGCTACTGAAGGAGTGGAGCACTCGCTGGCGAAGATTTTTGCGGTTGAACACATCAAGGATGTGATCGACCTCTTTGATACAGGTCATGAGCTTGAATTCCATAAGCTCGGTCTCACCTACCTGCAGCTGGTTCCAGCGGCTGATTGCCCTAGGCAGTCGCCACAAACGGGGATGAAGGCCAAGCTGTTCGAAGCTGTGCTTGACGTATACCCATGCAGCGCTGTGCCCCATTGACTCACTGATGAGCAACTGATCGTAATGGCCCAATACCGCAACGATGCGACGGCGAGGATCGATAGCTGGATCAGGACGAAGGTTCTTTTGGTCAGATCCGTGTTCCGTGGCATCCCATACCTGCGTCAGCGGCCCATCTGCAGCCTCAATGAGCTGCGCCAGGTGGGTGGCGGTTTGGGGCGCGATGAGGCCATTCAATTCCGCTGCCTTTCTTGCCAGCTCCTCGGCACTGGCCAAGATGGAAGGCGAGATGAACATAGAAGTCGTTGCTCCACAGTAGATGCCGGTCGTGCTTGGAGATGGGTGCTGCTTCATCAACCCAGCTCCTTGGTGAACTGCTCGACGACCAGCTCTGCGAATTGCACGAGATCTCGTTTAGCTCCGCCACCGGATCGATCCAGATGAAAGCCTTTGATGCCAATAGCACGAGGCCCATCTCGATCACAGCGCGGCGAATCGCCGATCATTGCTACTTGAGCCGCACTGCCGAACAAGTGGCCAGGCACAACTCCAAGATCATGGCACACGGCGCGGTAGATCGCTGGGTCAGGCTTGGTGACGCCGAGCTCGTAGCTGAACGAATAGATGTTGAGATCTGGCAGTAGCGTCTTCACTGCCGGCCCGTAGGGTGCAGCGAGGTTGCTGCAGATGGCGGTAGCTACGCCGTGCTCATGGAGGAGGGCGATCGCATCGCGTGCATCCGGGAACACCTCGATGGATTCGATCTCCCGTTGAAGGTCAGACTCGATCTCAGCCATGCGTGACGGTGTAACCTGGATGCCGAGTATGTCAGCAGCTTCTCGAAGCCCGGCATCAATAGTCATCAGTTTATGGAGGTCGCCTGGGCTAGGGCGCCGGCCATGCTTCACACCTTCTCGCAGCAACTGGCGATACGGATTCGTGGGCGCACTGATCCGCAGGGTTGTGCTGAAGGCGTCAAAGATCACTGCTGTGATTGCCATCCGTATCTCCGTGGTCGACCAGGCGGGAGCGAGAGTACACTAAGACCTCAGATGAAGGATGCCAAATCATTGAGGCCCAAGGAGTGAAGAGAACAGTGTTGGGGGGGCAAGACGGCGAATCACTGCTGCGGCAAGCGCTGGCGGCCATCTGAGCTCATCACGATGCCCAGGCTCAAGCGCTTCTAGCGGAGGAGATTGAATGCCTTCGACTATCAACTGCACAAAGTCGGTGCTCTAGGGGGGTTAATACACTAACGGGGTTGCACAGGTGGGTTCCGCCAATTCGCAATGACGAAGAGTACCGCGCAGCACCCAAAGAAATTTTCCTGGGTGAGCTCAAGCCAGATAACGCAAGGGGGCACTTTTGAAGGTATTGGCACACTGATCGATACATCTTAAGGACGAATCGTTCAGCGGCGGTCAGGAGGTGTCGACTGTGGTGTATGCGATACATGAATGTCATCGCTACGTCCAAACCGAGCGTATTGGATTAGCTTTCTGCGATGAACATCCTCAAGCTGCCTGAGATTTTTTGGGCGCTCAAAAGTGTTATAGGCTGAGGGGAATATGGCTGGATCGTCTGGAATCGCATCAAAGATGTCGATCCCGTACTCCACAAACACTCGCTTGCCGTGATCTGAAAGAGCTAGCTTTCTAACGCGTTTGATAATGCCCGCTGCTGCACGGTAGCCGTCGTATATGAGAATTTCCCGAATGAAGCAGTTCGTTGCTCTAATCGCGATATTCGTTCGAATTGCCTCTCGGTGGCAGTTCGATTGCCACAGCGCAAAAAGGTTGGCAAGCCGGGATTGCATGCATGTGACGGGGTCAATGACTGCAACAGCTACGCCCTCTAAGTCGATGAAGGAGAGGTTCTTTAGCAGCGTTTTCTCGTCGACACCAGCGATCTCACCCATGATGTCCACAACAAGCTTTTTGTCATGCTGCCATTCGTATAGACCGATGGCTATGTTGGGCGTGTTGTCTTCAAGGGTGGCACGGCGAAAGTCGATATTCAGTGCCTGCCGGCAATGCTCAATTGAGGAGGAGCTGCCGATGAAGTCCAAATCATCGCTGGTTACAAAGCCGACTTCTTCACCGGTCAGCTCATCGATCAGATACTGCCTGGCCCAGAGCGTCAGCGCTTGGCCACCCACGATCACTAGGTGGTGCTGCTTCACAACCTCCTCGGCAGAAGGCTGATAGGCGCGCTGAATCAGATCTCGAAGCGTTGCAAAGACTTCTGATCGATCCAGGAGCTGAAAGGGCGATAGCGGGGCGGTCGTAGTGGCACTTGGTGCAGTTTTCGGTAGCTGCTCAGACTGTGACACTCTATCAGGCTACCTATCAGGCTGCAGAAAACCTACGAGGGCGTGCGATTACCGCATTCCCTCTCAGCGCCGACTTGACTAGATGAGCTGCCGCCTCGAGCGCGCTTCGGTCGGCACTATAGACCGCTTGCACCTGCTGCTCACGTGCCATGTCTTTGTAGGCAAGGAGGCTGGAAAAGCTGAGGCTCTGAGCTTGCATATTGGCCAAATTCATCGCAATCGCGCCTGTTTGGACTGAAAAAAGGTACACGTATAAAGGCTAACACACACACTTTGCTATCGCACCCTAGGATGTATAGACACCGACGAGGTGTGTGCGTATGTCGAAAGCATAAGTGCTAAAAGCGATCGTCGCAAGGTGGGCCGCAAGCGAGTGCGAGAGTCCTACGCGTCTGCTCTATAGGAGGCGGCGGGGCTACGCCCCGCCGCCTCCTATAGAGCATGTCGCATGGAAAAGGGCACTCTTATGAGGATTTAGCCACCTGTCAAGAGAAAAGTCAATGGCTACGAGGGGTTAAGCCTATAGCGAAGCAGTTGGAGCCACTGCAGAGGTTTTTGTATGAGATCCATCGCTGCGGTTGGCCGTCGAAGCTGATGCGTGCCCCCCTTCCTGTTTCTGCTCGTAGACCTGCACATTTTCCCCAAGCTTGAGGCTGGAAATGACTTTCCCTCCTGGTTGCGCGCGCAGGTTCAGCTTGTCCGCGTTGACCAAGTGCTCAGGTGCCGAAGCTTGTGTCGGTGTGGTGCCGGTGATCAGGTTGTAGCCAAAGCGCTCACAGGCGCCTGGCTGAGTGACGGCTCAGTTTTGGGCGTGTCCTTCTTGCCGACAGCCCAGCTCACCACGAAGAGAGCCAACAGCATCAGATACCAGGGCTGGCCATTCTTGCGCATATCCATTGCACCCTTGATGAGAGAGCTGTCCTTTTCGAGCAGTAGCTGGTTGGGTCGCCGCAGCGGCGAATAGCTCGGTTCGGTAACTTAGGCCTAGCGAGCAATCCTGCATCCGCCATCGCTGAAGATAATCAGCTTAGACGAGTGGCATAGATGGGGAGGAAAGCAGCCTTAGTGGTCTCAGGACATCTTCGAGAGGTCGCTGAATGAGAGGCAGCAAGCGGAGCGCGCCGGCGTGACGGATGGACGCCCGAAGGGGCGAGTCGTCGTCGTTCGACGATGGCTCGATTCACGACAGCCGGGCCCGGTAGGGTACGCCCACCGTAAAGCTAAATCGAGCTCGTCCTGCTCCGCAGGGGCTACGTGTCGTTGTAAAATCCTGGGAACCGAGGTTCTGGTCGTATTTATCGCCGGCACATGAAGCATTTCAAGGAGCAACATCTGTGTTCAGGACGTTCGTGGATTTGATCTTTGTGGTGAGCGTGGCTTTCACTGTGCTCGCGTTCGTTTCTATACCGTGCATGATACTGAGCCTCGGAGTGCTGTTCGTGCTCGGCATCGATGACAGGTTTGTGAGCCCCGTTGTGGCTTACATTGCATTTCCAGAAGCCGTCATCATCAGTGGGTATTTGCTGCTCCACTACTGGAGGCAAATCACCGAAATCATCAAGTCGATTACACCGTGGTGATAAAGGAATGTGTGGAGTAAGCGAGTGATTTGGTTTCTGGGTGACGTACATGGTCGCTTTGATCATGTCATCAGGTTGGTGAAGCGTGATCGCCCCGAGGCAGTGGTATTCCTGGGTGACCTCGAATGCAGTTTGCCCTTGGACATGATCCTGCGCCCGATCTTAGAGCTGACAGAGATCTGGTTCATTCACGGCAACCATGACACGGATCGCCCAGCCTATTGGCATAACCTCCATGGCTACGGCCTCTCTGAGCGCAGTCTGCATGGCCGTGTAGTGGAGATTGCTGGCAATCGTATAGCAGGGCTGGGGGGCACCTTCGAGTCGCAAGTCTGGTTACCAGGTAGCCCTAATACCGGCATCCAGAACTACGAAGGCTTCCTTGAGCACCTAGCGCTCAGGCCACAGCCGGCAGACATACTCGCGACGAAGAGGCAGCACGCGCTGTCAGCAATTTACCCAGATGATTACTTCTCGCTCGCAATGGAAAAGGCGGATATTTTGGTCTGTCATGAGGCTCCGAGTTGCCATCCCTACGGCTACTCAGAGATCGATGAGCTCGCCCAGGCAATGGGGGCAAAAATGGTTGTGCATGGGCATCACCATGACTCTCTCGACTATAGGTCTGAATGGTCAAAGCTGGAATTCGAGGCTCATGGCGTAGCGTTCCGATCCATCATGGCCATTGATGGCTCGGTCATCAGCTGAGGTTTGGTGTTGCGCACATACCAAGATGTGCTCGATCATTTCTGTCGAAACTTTGGGCAGAGGCCGGCTGCACCGTCGTGAGGCCTGCAATCCTGAGCTGGTAGAGGAGGGCGTGAACAGTTGCATTTAGTGATCGTCGAGGATTGGGGGGAGAGCATGAAGGTCGGTGAGTTGATTCAGTTGCTGCAAGCCTTCGATCCTGAAATGAAAGTCGTGATGTCTCGCAGCGACTCAGGCCTTGAGGACGTTATGGCGTGCTATGAGGATTTGATTTGCGAAGGGCTAGTGTTTGGGTATGACCAGTTGGACGACTTTGTGCTGTCAAAGGGTGCTGACGCCAGCACTGCTGAGAAAGTGGTAGTCATCGACATGTGCGAGCGCTTGGAGGATTGGCAGATCCAGCAGTGAGCGTCGGCAGTCCGACCGATGTGGCGAATGGTCGGCCAGCCGTGAGGCTATCTCTCAATCGGGGATACTCCAACGAGCGCCGGGGTAATTCCTGGGTGACCTCTAGTTCAGGTCGGTCATGGCTATCGGCCAGGTCATCATCTAATCGCTAAAACGTAGCCGTTTTCGCAAGCGGAGCGCGTCGGCGTGACGGATGGAGACCTGAAGGGTCGAGACGTCGGCGTGCGGAGAGAGCTCGATTCACGACATCGGGTCTGGAAAGGCACGCCCGCATCGCTCTACAGAGCTTTCAACATCCGCTCCAGGGTCTGATGCTCCCACATTGGTAGCAGAGCAACGCGATGTACGACCGCCTGAATCGCATCCCCCAGCGCTTACCCATCGGACTCACACGCCGTTGTTCCAATATGGTCGTCCGGCTTTGATATTGGAGATGGTGGAATCAATTAGCTGCCAGATGTACCCTACTGGCGTTGCGACTAGTACTCCAGACTTAGATGAGCCTCCCCAGATGATACCGGTAATGCGGGCGTCTTCTGGTTCCCACGCTCGACCTGATGAGGTGACTTCAACATATCGCGTATTCCAAACAAGTGAGCCGCTAAGCCCGGGTGGAAGTGGTAACACTTTATCAGGCCCCTCACTCATGTATTCTACTATTTCTGGGGAGTAGGGAAGCAAAAAGTGCATATCTTCCAAAGGCCTTGGATGCTCATTGGATAATTCATCGTCAAACTCTTCTCGAATCTGGCACATGAATGAGATAGCTGTGAAGTGTTGTTGGCCAGATTCCTGTGTGCGTCCTATTTCATCTGGCATAGGCGGCCAAGCATGAGCCAGTTCTCCTGGGTATCCTGAGATATACATCCACTCGCCCTCCATCGGAGAGTGGCGATCTGCTAGCTGAGCGAGTTGGATGCACTTTTTCTCATGGGGTTCGCACTCCCAGTCGTTGTCACTAATTCCGACAATTGCGATGTCTGCAGGATCTAAAAGAGCAGATGCAGGATTGGCCAATCCGAAAACTATTCCCTCATTTCGGAAAGCAATGCAAAGTTCGTCGCGTTTAATAAATTTGGCCACGTGTTCGCATGTCAATAGATATTTTAATTCTTCAATTTGTATAAGGTTCCCGGTTCCATGAAGGTCTCCCGGAGGTTCTCGATCGTCGTTGGGTGAAATTCTATGAATGGCAGTCGTGTATTGGGCAACCATGTCGCCTAACTTTCGTTCAATTTCAAGAAATTCATTATTTGTTAATTCCATTATGTGCCTCGTCGCTACACGTCTTTGTTCATGTTTTTGATTAAGTTAAAAGCACTAGGGGTGCAGGCATGATAGCTGGGCGTCCAGAGGGTCGAAACGTTGGATCATACTGGTGCCCCAGTTTATGGCAACCAGCCACGACCGGGCACGCACACAACCCTCCTTACTAAGTTTACAGGATCTGCATCTAAGGTCTAATGCTCTCATTTTTGATTGCGAGCAATCGGATCTGTGCGATAACCTGGATCAAACTCCCAGCGCCTTACCTCTGGGCTCAAGCATCGCTCGCATCAGTCCAGTTCATAGCAGTCGTTGTTGATCGTGATCCGCCGTCCCTCTACGTCGACTGCGAAATGGCAGCCGATAGCTCCACTCGGCTCGTGCTGTCTATCAGCATCGGGCCAATCTCGTGTCTGCTACAGATCGTGCAAGGCGTGATCATTTGACCGCTGACGTGTTTCCATTTCGACCGGGGCAGAGTGGACATTTCTGAGGCTCGGCTCGACATTTTAGTGAGCCGCTTTTGCTATGCGTTTCTGGTATCATCAAAATTTTTCGGAAGCGGTAACGATGTCATCTCAAGTATTCAGCGATGGTTTCAGAGAGGCCATTTGGCTCGCATTCGATAAGGCATGCTTTTATGACGGCAGGCCGTTATCGTATAGCTCAATGCATATTGATCACCTCATACCCGAGTATTTACTAAGCAATCATTCTGAGCGTGCGGAGGTTTTTGCCAGTCTTGGGATGAAAGACTTTGATATCCGAAGCTCTCTTAATCTCGTTCCATCTTGTCAGGAATGCAATTCTAGCAAAGGCGGGATGCATATAGCGCCTAATCAGATGATCTTGTATCTCAATCAAGTCAGCCGAAAGCAAAAGAAACTAAACGAAATTCTTGGTAAGGCTAAAACTGCAAAGTCGGTTGATAAAATAATCAGGGATATAGAACGAGCTGTTAGCTCGGGTGCGTTTGGCATGGATCAGCTTGTTGGTGGTTTGGCGGTTAGGTTGAATGATTGTGGATACGTGATTGAAAAGGTCGAAATGCCGCGGCTAGCAGCAGCTAATGTGATCGAAACTGTAAAACCTATTTTCTTTGTGGGTCATGCAGAGAGTGATTTAATGGCTCTTGGTGTTAATGCTCATAAAGTCTGTTTTCGTCTGGATTCTCTTCGGTATGGAAACATGGAGGGGGTTAGGAATGTATCTCAGTTGGATGCTTCGGAGGTGCGGGTTGGCGAGGTAAACGTCATATTTAAGGTGTGTTCTGAAAAAATTTACGTGCTTTCGATTAAGCGCAAATCTCTCGTTGGAAAGGTTGATGGCCGCAGGCTTTGAATTAGCGGGTATATGTTGTTTTACTACTGGAGGCAAATCACCGAAATCATCAAGTCGGTTACACCTTGGTGATACAGGAATGTGTAGGGGAAGTGAGTGATTTGGTTTCTGGGTGACGTACATGGTCGCTTTGATCATGTCATCAGGTTGGTGAAGCTTCACCGTCCCGAGGCAGTGGTATTCCTGGGCGACCTTGAATGCGGTTTGCCCTTGGACATGATCCTTCGCCCGATCTTAGGGCAGACAGAGGTCTGGTTCATTCACGGCAACCATGACACGGATCGTCCAGCCTATTGGCATAACCTCCATGGCTGCAGCCTCTCTGAGCGCAGCCTGCATGGCCGTGTAATCCCATCACGCAAGGTGACTTGGGCGTACCCCTACGATAACCCATCACGGCTCGACATTTCTCTGCCGTGATCGACGACGGCCCCGTACAGGGAACGCACCGCTCCTCGTTAATCTGTAACCTGCGGGCAAGGGTTATAAACCTCGGTGACGTCGAGTGTTGTACTCCACGGGATGGCAGTGCCTGACACCATTCCGCCTACGGTTTGATGTCGACCCGTCTTGCGCACATATCTGCCATCTGCTCCAGTGAAGACGTGCTGCCCTGGCTTCGTCAGATAGTCAAAGAAACTGACTTTCACAGGCCCATTCAATCTTCCACCAGGCGTAATGACGGCGAGCATGATCGCTTGGTCTTTGGTGAGTACAGAGAACGGTTCGAGTGCAGTGCGACCACCATCTGTCTTCACGCATTGCACTTGTTCTGGAAGGATGCGCGCGGTTTCAACGTAGGTGTGGTTCTTGTAGAGGCTGAGGATCAGGCCTTTGCTGGTCAACACGCCCAGGCCTTGAGTGACTCTGCAGCTGCCATCGCTCCCATATGGGAACAAGCACCAGTTCGTTTCCGACACGGCTTGAATATCCGATGGTGCAATTTTTAGATCATGCTGGATTTGGGCTTTTGATTCCGGCGTGTCGTAAGGGATCATCACGCATCCCCCGACTGTCACTGCTGCGATGAGGCCTATGGCAGCAGCTACGTTTTGGATTGATGATTTGAAGGTGTTCATTGTTCGCTCTACTTGCTGTATTGCCACCACTGGAAGGCTGTGGTGATTTTGGTAGCGAACCTTACTGCACGGGCCGCAAACAGTCACCCCCGTGCTGAAAGCTGGATAGGTAGATGACTTGACTGGACGTTTACCATTGAGCCGCTGACATCCCGGTAGAGCATTAATGCGATAGATGCGACAAGGCGTGGGTGATTTCCGACGTCATTTTTTCAGCACTGATCGTCCCGTCAATTTGCAGGACTGGAGACGGCTGCCCTGATAACCACCGTTCGTGCCACGCCCGGTTGCGTCCAGAGAAGTCTGGGTTGTCATACTGCGAAGCCCACTCCCTGAACCCCACATGTATTTCATGCATGTCTCCACCGGGGGAGATGCGATCCCCAAAACGAGCTTTTTCACGAGCCGCCAGACGTTCAAGGCGGACAGGTGTTGGCGTCACGACGAACACGATCAGGTCGACGTGTGCCAGTAGCGCATCACCCCAGACCATACAAGATCCGGTTAGTATCCAATCATCTTGGCCGAGTGCTTGCTGTAGTAACGGAACACGCTCGCTGACCGGCCGTTTGGTTGTGAACTGAGGATCTGTGGGCATCCAGAAATAATCATCTACATCCGCATGACGCAGCCCCAGCTGCACGGCAAGATGTTGCCCCAAAGTGGTCACACCCGCACAGGATGCACCTGTAATGTAGATTCGCATTTGCTCCTCCATGAATGCCAGCCGGCTTTGCGGCGGGCGGGGACATACCTCACTTCTGCGTTTCATGAGTGCTTCTCAAGGCAATCTCCGAAGCTTGTCCCTGTAGCTTTCGGCAATTCGCTCCAGCTCGGTAGCCTGTTCTGCCGCTGAAGCAGCAGGTGCTATAGCCTCGATGGGGGGCCATCGGAGATTCACCTCTATTCGATCATTAGCCACCCGCGATTGGCGCGGTATGGTTTCCCGATCAAGACATCCTTCACGATCAGATGCTGATGACAGAGATCTGCACCCGGATCCGCTTGAAACCGATCGAGCTTCACAGAGCCGGCGCTGCTGCAAATCACTGACGGACACGCAGTCCAAAGACCCGAACGCGCCGCCGATGACCTCTGCAGGAGTATCCGCGTACGAAAAGTTCGCAACGCTGAATGTGAGCAGAATGAGAGAAGTTTTCCAGTCCATGAGCTTCGTTCTCCAAATGTTACAAACTCGTGCAGACATCCTTATAGTCATTCCACTAGCGATCAATGATCCCTGACTGAGCTTTTGATTCGCTCACCGTTGGCAGCCATTCGAAATGCGTGGGTGTTCGTGTGAAGCTTGAGAGGTTCTGCCGCTGATCTGGATCGCACGCCAACCACAAGGCGGGCGCCTGGCGCAACGCAGCCCAACGGGCCGCGAGTTGCGCCTTGCTGCGCTCACCAACCAGCGTGCTCAGGCGCTCACTGCCGCCAAAGTCGTATTCCCCCATGACCATCTCCATCCAGTATCGATCGGCCATTGCACTGGCACTCTGGATGCGTGGATTGAGGTTGGTCACTACAGCGTTGCGCAATTTGCCCAGGGCGTTGTCGTCAAGTTGGGCGATGCGTTGTTCGACTGCGTCGAGGAAGGCTTCCATGCGCTTGCGAATTTCGTCGCTGCGGTAGGCGCTCGATTGCAAGGTCAGTCGTAGTGCTGGACGTCGCCAATCTGGGAGAGCCTGGGCGAAGATCAGATAGCCCGTTTGCTGCTCCGTGCGCAACGTTTGATAAAACGGGGCACGAATCAGTTGCGCCAGCAGCAAAGCATCCGCTTGTGAGGCCAGGCCTTCTTCAGGCAGGGGCCAAAGCAACGTCAACCCGCTATCGCGACTGGTACTCTCGGTGCGCGCCAGCGGTAGATCCGCGCCGATACGGCGGTTCTTGGTGAAAGGAACTTGCTCGGCGGTAATGCTCGGGTGCAGCCCGTTTTCGAGCATCTGGCCGATGGCCATAGCGCCGGCGTCCTCAAGATTTCCGGTGGACATGGCGTCGACATGCAACTGGGTCAGCCAGTGGGTACGCCATTGGCGAAAATCGGCAAGGGTGACCTGGCCGAGGGCATCGAGACTTTCAGCAGGTAGCCAGTTACCGGGTGAAAGAATGAGATTCACCGCCCCGTTCATCGCGGCGTCCGGGGTCGCGGGGCTCTGTGGTTGCCAGTACTCGCGGGCTCGGCCAACCACACGGTCGAAGGTCGCCGCATCGACCTCGGTGTCGACCAGGGTCGCGAGCATCGTCTGCAGCAACAATGGTTGGCGTTGGCGCAGACCGTCCAGGCGCAGCATCAATCCTCCGTCATCAATGTCTACGCTCCCCTGCAGGCCCGCCAAATGGGCATCACGCAGGGCATCTTGCAGACGATCCTGAGCCCAAAGCGTGAACAGGCTGAGGCGCACGTGTTCAGCGGCCGAGCCTGCCGCCGGGGTGCGCAGGGATAGGCGCCACGAGGCACGGGGGGCATCGAAGCGCTGCTCAGCTGCGTGCCACACACGTAGGCCTGGGGTTTCGATCACCCGCTGGGGCGCATGCTCAATCACCGGCAGCACTTTGAAGTCGTCGGCGACGTAAGGGTTGCCAGCGGGCAGCGCCAGGCCATCCACCGGCTGGGAAGCAGGCCAGTGGGTCAGCCGCGTCAAGCTGTAGGGCACGTTCATCCAAGGCGTGGTGGTTGAGGTGTCGGCTTCGGGCGATACCCAGACCCGCAGCAGATTACCCGGCGTCAGCGCATCGAGCAGCGTTGTGGCCGGGCGCGGGTCATCGCTATTGCGCCGGTAAGGGCCGTACAGCCAGTCCTGCGGCGGGTATACAATGCTATTCGCGGCAATTTCGCGTACCAGGTCAACTGGGCTGCGCGGCTGGAACTCAGCGAAGCGCTCCGCCGCCAGTTGGGCATCCTGGCGCAAGCGCCAGCTCTCCAGGCCCTGCTTGCGGATGAGTTCGAGATAGGCGAATACGCTGGCCTGCACGCGGTCGAGGTCGGCGCGGGTGTGTAGGCCGAGATCGATTTCGATCCCCAGTAACGCCTGCTGACGCTGGTGCATCATCCAGTGCACGCCGACACTGCGTGCCAGCCCTGCCTTGCGCAATGCATCCTGCAGACTGCCTGGCCCCCTGGCGGTGATCTCGGACAACACCACAGCGGTATCCGAGGGAAGCGGCGCCTGCCGATTGATCGGGAAAATCAGCCACAGGCGCTGGGCCGGTTTGATGGGTTTCATGGTCAGGGCCACAGGCAGCAAGCCAGGTGTTGCCAAGTCCACAAGGGCCGGGGCTGCCTTGATGGGGTGCTTCGCAAGCTGGGCGAAACTCTCGGTGGCCATCGCCTGCAAGGCGTCGAGTGACTGCGGGCCACTGATCACCAGTCGCATGTTCAGGCTGCTGTAGTGATCATGGGTGAAAGCCATCACCCTGTTACGCAGGCGCACCGGATCCTCTCCCAGGGTCTGCAAATTGCCAATGCTGAACTTCGCGAGCGGGTGGGAAGGGTTAAGACCCTGGCGGAGAACCTCCGCCATGCGCCACACCTCCCAGTCGGAGCGCAGGTGGAATTCAGCATCCACCGCATGCCGCTCGCGGTCGACATAGCGCGGATCGAACAGTGGCGTCGACAGGGTGGCACCCAGGCGGTCAAGCGCCTCGGGCAAGGCCCTGGAAGGTACCGAGAAATAGTAATTTGTGGTGTGCGCAGAGGTTGTAGCGTTGTAGAAACCGCCAACCTTGCCCATGAAACCGCTGTAGCCGTTCGGGTCAGGGAACCGTTTGTTGCCGAGGAACACCAGGTGTTCGGTCAGATGAGCCAGGCCAGGTAAGTCGGCCGGGTCGGCGGCGCTTCCCGTCGCCACCGAGACATTCGCGGCCGCATGGGTGGCATGAGGGTCGTGAATCACCAGGACTGGCAACTGGTTTGCCAACTGGAAGCTGCGGTACTGGTGTGGGTCTTTGGGGGAGACGATCAAAGACGCCGCCATCGAGGTACAGGGCAGAAGCGCTGCCAGCAACGCAGCGGGCAGAAGAGAGGGCAGCAGGGGCATTCAACGCATCCATTCGTAGTGAAACAATCACAATCCTGTCAGTTGAGGCAGGTTTATAAATGCGCCATGTTACAAATCAACATGAACCTGATACGGACGTGCGAGTGCCAACGACTCTCGAGCATGTTACGGAGGGGCTTGTCCGATTAAGAGGCCTGTCCAGGAAAATAAGCAATGGCATCCGTACCTGACGAAGGAGCACGACCTAGAGCCACCTACACCACGTTAGAACGACGAGCATTGGTAACAAACCGGTCATTAAACAGCTCTAGCATGCAGATAATGAGGGTCTTCCCACATCAGAATTATGGATTTATCAGAGGCGTTGTCTCAGCAGTTTCTGAGTATCCATCGCCGCAGCAGATTTCACGGCAGAGTTCAAAGCTGGGGTGGTTGGATAACCCCGCTACAGGATGCAAGAGTTCTAAGTCGGCAAGTCGTTAGATTACGGTTAGCTGGGCCAGCCTCAGATGAGTTATCAATGATGAATGATTTTATATCTTTATCTGAAAAAATGCTTTTTTCCGCTCAAGTTTACTCGGCAATCATCAGCTACTTTGCACACTGGGAGGGACTTTGCAGGCAGGACTTCGATCTTCACTTCAAAAAGCACTTGGAAGAATCCCTGTCAACTGCCTCGAGACTCTCTTATGCTCAGTCCCTCATGCGACTAGCAGCCAAATTGAATAACTCACATACCTTTTTTTTTGATCCATGGGTGCAAGAGAATTTTGGCATGAATTTGGGTTTTAGCCTTCAGAAAATCGACGATAAATGGATAGTTGTAGACTCACAACGCCTTGAACTACCTCCTGGAAGCATCGTAAATACAATCGACGAGAAACCTGTTGGTGAATTTTACGGGGATCTGGCCCAATTTATTTCAGCAAGTGATGAAATCAGTCGCGCCACTAGGTTTACTACCCATGCCTATCTTTGGCCTAAAAAATTCTCTCTCACATTCGATGACGATCAAAAAATCATCATAGACAGGTCTCTAGCACCAACAGAGCGGCTATCCCATATGCCGTCCGAACAGGCGAGTCCGTTCTATCACAAAGTTAGCTCTTTTTCGAAGCCTGAACATGAACTGAACGCGATAGACTTTTTCTCAAACAATGCCGGGGTTCCCTCTGTAATTCTTGATCTTCGCGGTAATGGAGGGGGCACCACGCCTGTAAGACTCATTGGCAGCCTAATGGCTGAGTGGTATTGGCCCAAGATTGCCGAACGAGATCACAAGAGTGGGAAAGAGGCAGAGCTTTCTTCTGCTGTAGTCACCAATGACCAAAACCTGTTGCGCTTGTTTGATGCCCAACGAGTTGCCTTGAAATTCAAGAAGTCCATCCAAAAAAAATCGAGGCCAATATTCACCGGAAGGCTGATAGTGCTCATTGATAGAGGGTGCGCTTCTGCTTGTGAAAATTTACTACTCGCTCTTAAGCAAAGGCCCAGCACTCTGTTTGTTGGTGAGCGTACATTTGGCAGCTCCGGTCAACCATACATTGTTTCATCTACCTGTACTATGTATTTCGCTGTTGGTGCTCGAAAAATCTACATGGATGATATCAATTCGCTGGAAGGCCGTGGTATATCCCCAGACTTTAACATACCGCTTACCCCTGAGAGCTTAAGATCCAGACATGACCAGGCTCTCGAATTTGCCTGTCAGTTGTTAAATTTAAATTAATTATATTCCGTTGCTACGATGGAAGTAGTCAGGTTCAAGCATTCCGTCCTTGACGACATCCAGCTACCAACAGAGAACTGCCATCAGCACAATGCGCTCTATCAATCGTGAATATTAGCCATTCGCTCGGGCATGAAAAAAACGGTAAAAGCCGGACAAAAAAATCCGCTCCCAGCCTTCTTGCCTTGGAAAGTGAATCAAGTGAAGGCAAATAACGAGGCAGAGGTCGCCGCGTGATCGTACAGCGCGACTGATACGGCGGTAAGGGGCATAGAAACCAAGCGACGCGTGTGCCCCTACTTGGCTATTGGATTCTCCTTTTGTCTCTAAGGTGAACGGGGAGTGATAGGGGGGGAAGGGCAAGCAGTCTAGGCGGTGTCGTGCCGTCCCCGAGAGATCACAAAATGAGAGACTGCAAGCGGAGCGCGCCGGAGTGACGGATGGACGCCCGAAGGGTCGAGACGTCGGCGTACGACGAGGGCTCGATTCACGACAGCCGGGCCTGGCAGGGCACGCCCTCATCGCTCTATAGGGATTTCAACATCCGTTCCAGGGTCTGATGCTCCCACGTCGATAGCAGAGCAATCGGATCTGTCCGATCACCTAGATCGAACTCCCAGCAGTTCCCCTCCGGACTCACACACCGCTCACAGTAGTCCAGCTCATCACAGTCGTTGTAGATCGTGATCCGCCATCCCTCTACATCGACTTCGAAATGGCAGGCGTACAGCTGCACCCAGGACTGGCTGCCAACCTTGGTCATCGTCCGCCGTCCTAGCACCACCTCTCGCAGCACCTGGCAGACTTCTCGAGCTGTCAGGGTGCTTGGTGGTACGTCGTGATGGTCATGTTGGATCATAAACAGCCCAAGCCTGTCGGTTATCAAGTCGAAGATACTACCCCGTTCAAAAGGTGGTACAGGAATCGCGCCGCTCTGGAGCGAAAATTGGGCATTGCGAAGTCAGCGGAATAGCGATGGAGTACAAATGTGCCCCACTGGTCTGCGAAGACTGAAGCACCAGCCATCCGAATGGCTTACCGCGCGTCTTCAATGACAATTCAAGATATGCCGCTATTCGGCTGAGCATCCGATGCAGCCCTTGAGCCGTCTGTGCTGTCCTTGGTGTAACGACTCACGGAATCTACGCTATGCATCCAACAACGCCAGACGGTCGCTACTTCGTGGTCAAAGGTCAGCTCTGGCGCTGCAGTAATCCCGCGCTGCCTGATCAGGAGCGTCAGCACCTGGTGCACAAGCTGATGGAAGCTCGGCGAGCCGTGAAGGAAGCGAAAACATCGAACGACGAAGAGCAGCTGCGTGAGGCTCGAGCATCGGTGCATACGGCGAAGGTGGCACTAGGGGAGAGGGGCCCGGTGTGGTGGGATGACGATAGTCCGGACTACAACCGCCACAAGGCAATCAACACACCCTACGCTGAGTGGTACCGCTCACTGCCTGAGCCATAGCGATCATATGCGCGGCGCTGGTTTAAGGCGTCATGGCACACAGGCACTAGGGTGGCGCCTGCCAAAGCACCATCTTCCGTTCTGCACCGAGCTCAAGATGCCCGTCAGCGGAGATGATTGTCTTTGCCCTAGCCGTGGCGGCAGTCCTTAGTAACGGTCTCCCCGGCAGCGAACCGGAAACTGCTGCTCTGAAAAATTATCGCTTGGAGATAACAATTGCTGAGCAAAATTTCCCAGCCTCCGAGCCGGCCTTCTGCATTTGGCTGGTGATCCGAAGAGAGACGGCTCGACGTGGTGTCGTATAGCCGGCATTCAGCCGAATTCTCGAGCGGCCTGTTGCACCTACATACTCCGGCCTCAGTACTGCGTCGATTATTGGCGTAGGAGCCCGCCTAAGGCTAGACGCTCGCCGTTACTAGCTTCGCTATGCCTTCGCGCACGGGTGATACCAAAAAAGTCAGCGGGGTACACAACCACTATGGGCCAAGGAATCCTGCAGCTTAACTACAGCGGCCCAAATTAACTGGGCTTCGTGATCATCTACTGCGTAAGAGCGCACTTAGCTCCGATTGAGCCGCTTAACGAATTGGGCGAGTGCCATAGTCTCCTCGTGGTTCATGAAGGCATCCGCCTGGCAGCCATCAATCTCGAAAATAACTCTGATGTCACTATGCTGGGCTACCTTGTTCGTGGGGAGGCTCCATTTGCGGTAGTTTCGCGAGTTTAGCCAACGAGGTTGCTTCATTGCTTAGTTATCCACTGCCATAGCACGTAGACAATCTCAGGTGCGTTGCTACCCATTTCATGAGCAAGCGGAGCGCGCAGCCAGGAAGGCGAAGGCGCGAGGATGGAAGCCCGTCAGGGCCAAGACGCCACCATACGGCGAGCGGCTTGGTAAACGACATTCGGCCCGAAGGGCACGTCCAAACTACCGTGGAGCCCCTTACAGCACTGGACTTCCTAAAAGAGTTCCATGTTTGGTGGTGGTTCATCGTCGGAATCCTGCTGCTGCCCAAAGACAGCCATTTCCACCTTTGACCATTCATCCTTAAACAAGAAATCATCTTGTGTGTAAAACGACATTCCCAGATTATGGGTAGCCATAATTTCTGGAGCATATTTGCGAAATAGGCGCCCACCGAACAGCAGATGGCCTACTACACATTCTTCGATTACTTCAACAGTCCAACAGTCCAACTGTACGCCAGAACCGATGTCTTCCCATGCCAATCTAAACGCTTCAATATCGAGCTCTTCGCCTTCATACTTAAAGACGATTGTGAGTGTGCCCTCGTGCGCATGTAGAAGCCTGACTGGCGCCATGACGTCACGAACGATTGCTTGCTCGACCAGGTTGATGACCCTGGTATCAGGTTTTCCATCCCACAAGACAGCGAAGCTGAGAATGCCTACACGCTGTTCGCCCATTGCGTAGACACCCCATGGTTGCGGGGTGCTAAAAATCGTATAGCCAGGCTCACTATCATTGTTATGAGGCTGCTCGAACTCCGTATATAGGAACTTGGAATAGATCATGGGTGGCCCTCATCGATAGAAGGGAGAAAGCTCAGGCTGTCGTCGGTGTAATCTTCCAGGTCATCTTCATCGTAGCTGGGGAACTCATATGGGCTAAAACCCAGGGAGGTCGTCTCCATGACCTGTTTGATTACAGACCATAATGAGGAGTCAGAACGCCCTGAGTAGATCTCATCTTCGCTCGCGAAAGCCACGGTGTAGCGACGGCCCGAATAAAGGTTGGTATCCAATTCCCAAATAGCCTCGATGGCCGGGATGCTGCTGCTAGATACCTTGCTGTCCAGATAGATACTCAGATCCTGCTCATGGATAACGATCAGTTTCACCGGAGCCAATGCTCCTCGGAGATAAGCACGCTCCAAGGCTATGATGAAGCGATGATCGAGGTAGTCGCCGTACATCACGCAAAAGGTTTGTTTCGCGGCCTGGGTCATCAAGCCGAGATTTGAGTCTTGCCACTGCAGGCAGCTGTAGATGACGTAGTCCGGCCCGCCAACCACTGTCACTGGATCGCATTCTGGGTGGAAAAGAATTGGCGTCGACATGCAGATTCCTCCATGTGATATAAGGAATGAAGACTGCAGAGCGAGAGAAGTCAAGGAGAGGAGGTGAGCTTTTTATTTTCTCCGACGAATAAGCATATATTATTAATATACCGTTTGAGCAAGCGCAGGTTTTCGAACTTTTTCTTCGATCTCCATGGTATGGCTCAGTAAAGCACCCCATGGATGCCCGGGTGGCGCTTTGATGTTTAGAGCAATATGTCTAAGACAGTCGTGATTTCTAGCTTTGTTAAGGGCATGTTATCTTGCCAGCTATAAAGTGGTTCGTTCTGGCCAGTGAAAATGAATCATGGAGTATTGCGTGGTTTGTCTCATTCGTGTTATTTCGCAGCTTGCTAATAGAGGGCGGAAGCCCATTTTATGTATGCAGAGAATAAGTTAGCTGGAACGATTGTCGGTCTGCCAGGAGATGGCTCAATGAGAGCGCCATCCTGGATCTCACAAAATTCTTTAAAGTGACTAATAAGCATTTGAGCAATCGTCATCCCGTCATTACGCTCGGAAGTGCTCGGGGAGTTATGATTTTTGGTGTTATGAATTTCTTGAAGTGTTCTAATTTCATCTAGGGCAATAGAGTGCTCATTGCTAAGTTTGACTAGTTTTAGTCTTAGGTCGGCAATTTCATGGCTCTCCAACGAACCAATGTTGTTGCGTCGAATCCATGAGTCTAAAAGCGGTCGATAGCTTTTGCTTTTTAATAAAGATGAAGCTCTGCAGGATTTGGTCTCAGATATTTTTATTTGCATCTTGTTAGTTCTTTCGAGTTCGAGTCGCTCGGCAGTGCTAATAGCGTCTGCAATGTATTTGGCTAAGTATGTAACTTGTTTAAACTTGACTCTTCGTTGGTCAAGGTCAAGTAATGAGGCCTCAAGGATTGCTAAGCGGTGTTGGATGCGGTCTTGTTGCCAGCGATACAGGTTGGAAGCTTTCATTCTTGAATTCACTCATTTTTAAAGTTTTAGGTGCTGTAAAGGTTGTTAGATTCTACAGAGGCTATGATGAACCATCTCGGCTGATTTTTTTGGCATGGAAGGAAAGTAAAGCTTGTTCCCAATCGCTATCGGCAAGATTGATGAAGTGGACAAGTTGCTGAATGTCCATTTTGTTGAAGTTAACATCTGAGCGAATCATCCCAGCGAGCTTGATCGCGTTAGGAAAGTTTGATGGCATCATCGCTGCTCCTAATGTATCACCATCGCTAATCATCAAAAGACGGGTCGCGCGATCAATTTTGTATTCAAAGTTTTGAGATATCGATTCAGGGTATGTGCAAGCACTGTCGAGCCTTGAAAGAAAACCCTCAACCGAGGTGCTGTTGTACTCTACTCGGGTCACTTCCTTTATCACTTGGGATGCATTGGAAGCTATAAAATCTCTGTTATTTGACTCGTGTGCAGCTTGCTGTTGTGCTTCAAGCTTAGCCCACAGAATTTCCTCGACCATCATCCAGCTAATAACTTCCTTTGCTGAGTTCTTTATTTCTTCCTGGAGGCGGTTGGTTTCGGCAGTTGAGGCTATGTTTGTAGCGTTATACTTTTCGACTATTGTACATGTGCTAGAGTACTCTTCTGCCATTTTCTGGCGGTGAGCTTCAATTGCTGGTAGGTTATGTATTGAGAAGATTGCAAATGGACATTGCGCGCATCTTTTTTGGCCGCAAAATTTAACGGATATTAATTGTGGGCAAATGAAGTTGTGCGGACAAATGTGCGTATAGCAAGCGCCGAGCCTTAGCGATCTATCTGAAGCAATGAGCATTAAACCTGTGAGTTCTCTCGGGCTTGTAGATGTCGGGAAAGAGGTAAGGCCGAATTTAGTGATGGTGTTTGGAAGAGAGTTTTGCCTGACTGCATCTTCAATTCTGTCGCGGATGTCGTACATTGAAGGCGAGTCTTTGAACGGATTGGTGAGGAACCAGGACGCATCTCTATTATTGAACGCGCCCTGCAAGCGGTTTATCAAAAGGTGATGTCCTTTGTTATAGCGAATAATGGTGCTCAGACTTTGGCCTGTGAGAAATGTCATTGCTTCAGGTGGAAGGTTTACAGACATATCCGTGATGAAGGATCCGCGTGCTCCGTGAGGTGTCGCGTATGCCCGAAGTGAAATTGGGCAGTAAGCACCTTGGTAAACCTTATTACTAGGATTTCCGGGGATGACGTGAACATCATCAGGGTTTATTTTGTTAATCCAATCTTCCCAGGTGAAATGGCGCTGTGCGGATTTTTTCCTCAATGGAAGGTAACCGACAATTGGATTCGTCTCGTAGGTATTGTCTTTAAGCCAGATCTGAAAGTTTAGGCAGTGACAGTTCCATAAAGTTTTGTAATGATCATCACTGAAGGGATCTCCGTTTTCGGGATGTGCAGCGAATAGAGGAGAAATTTTGCCCCAGTGTGATTTAGGGTTGTGGTCGTAATAAACCTTCTTAGTAAATCCGATTGCGCCTTTTTTTATCATTAAGAGCCGCCATTTACGTTGTTGGTCTAGCAGCGATAGGTTGCCCATAGTGGTGACGATGATGAATGGGATTTTTTGGATTTTATCTGTGTTTAACCAAATGCTTGTAAGTTGTAATGGGTTTTGAGACAGCCGCTGAGATGTGCGATCATAAGTGTCGGCGTCAAGCCATTGTAGTGTTTGTCCTCTGACACCACATTCTAGAAGGAAGAGGCTAAATATGACGCATCCAGGGTTGTAGAAGTACTCGAGTTGATGGGTGATGAAGTGAAATGTGTCGGGTAAAATTCGAGTAATATAACTGATTGTGCTTTCATGATACATGATTGGGACGTATCCAAGTTTTTCTGTGTCTACAAGGGTGTTGTTCGCTCTTGCAGCATCTACTATTTTCTTGATTCTAGAAGAATTAAGTAAGAAGTAGTCTGCTCCTGAATTCAGAGCGTGGTGGTAGGCAATAAATTGTTGAAGTTGTTCACCGGTAAATACGTTTTTCGTGATGTGTCTATACTTCTTGCTTTTTGGAACTTTGCGAACGGGCTGCTCTAAACCTTTGCAGCCCTCAAGCTCGCTACCATATGTGATCAGGTATTGGAAGAAATTGCGGAAAGGTGTTTGGCTGCCGTAGCTTTCTACGTAGCCTATCTCGCTAAATAACTCACATAGTGATAGAGGCCTATTTACATTATCTGAGGAGTTGCAGGAGTAATGTACGGAGCCTGTGAAATCAGAAGGTGTGCTTGGGTATTGGAATTTTGATTGTGGATTATGCTGAATCCATAGCGGGAGATAGATAAATAAGTAGACGTTCAGCTTTCCGAAGGCAAGTTTGGCCCCTTTGTTTTTCTCAAAAAACTGATTTTCGAGGTATGCTGTTTCGCAGTGCGTCCAAACTCGCAGGGCGTTGTTGAGTTTCTTGCTGCCTTTGAATATGTGCGTGTCTAACTTGTAGTGGTGAATCAGGTCGCTAGAAAAGCTGGTGGCCCCAAATTTTTTAATCTTCACTATTCGTTTTGCTGTTTCTAAGGCAGATAACTTTCTTTCGATTTCCTCAATAAGTGTCATTTCCATGCTGGAAAGATTTCTTGATAACTGCTTAGAGGTGCTTAGATGCTCAGCTGCCCAGCTTTGTACGCTCTCAGGAACTCTAGCAGGAAAACACTTAATCAGGTGTTCTGTAATTCTTAGTACGGGGGTGGGTATTATATTGTTAGGTGTGTTTTTTGATTGCTGAGCGAGTAACCTGTGAAGGTCGTCATGGTTTATTTTTTCGGGAGTAACCATGTCGGACATGAGTATTGATTTCACCCCGGATTGCCAGAGGCGACGATTGCCGCGAGATGGTTTTCCTGCATTTATAGTGGTTGTTAAGTTGGCTTCAAATCGCAAGAATGCAAGGACGGTTTCGCAGTAAAAATATTTGTCGTTAGGTGCGGTTGTGAAGGTTGGGTCAAGTGGTCTCGTGAATTTGTAGGTAAGTATAATAGCGTTGTTTTTATGAAGGTAGATGAAGATTAATCGGAGTATCGTCTTGGCTTTGAATTGTTCGGGGGGCGACAACTCAGCAAGAAAAGTAGCTTTCGTAAGGTGTTTGCTTAAGTAGTCGTGATTTTGGGTTTTTATTGTGTATCGATACAGTTCTTTCAGTAGTGGTTCAATGTGTTGTTTTTCTTGGCTTTTGAATAATGCAATAAAGTTTGAGATTACAGATCCCAATCGATGACTGCCTTTTGTAATGATGTCTGAAATCAAAATAAGTGCCAATTGAATCAGTGCTGCCAATCTATGTTTTTTGCAGGAAATTATAATTTCTTCAGTTGTGTTGAGCATTTTTGTTTCCTTGTTCTTGTTTTAGTTTTTCTTTGAAGATGCTTAAGCGTTCTTCAAGATATTGGATTTGAAATTCTGTGCTGGAAAACGTAGTGCCTTGTTTTCGTGCGTGGTTGGCATATGATATTTTTTCCATTAATAATTCCCAGTCTACCTTTGCATATTTTTGGAGGCTGCGCATATCTATATGGCCTGTCAGCAGTAATAGCTCGCTGTCACTTAGTCCTTGACCATTGCTGTGCTCAATGTAATTTTTCAAAAAAAATATATTGCTATGGCGGAGGCTGTGCAGACCAAGTTTTTTTGCAATGTTTGGCTGGTTGGGCAAAGTTTTTTTTGCGGCTATTTTGAACTGATGTAGAATTACAGACGAATAGTCGCAAAGGTAAAGCGGCCTGC
This sequence comes from Pantoea sp. Tr-811, assembly GCF_011752535.1. Lineage (NCBI taxonomy): Bacteria > Pseudomonadati > Pseudomonadota > Gammaproteobacteria > Enterobacterales > Erwiniaceae > Pantoea > Pantoea sp. Tr-811. Next base: position 70,814 of record NZ_VWXJ01000019.1, on the reverse strand, counting down.
CGTGGTGGTCGTGAAAAATAAAGTTGTGACCACAGCCAGAGTTGTACTCATACCGCATATATTGCTCAAGATGATAAAAAAAAAGGCTGCCGTAAGGTTCGAGCATTAAAGTTAATGGAGTTCCGCGCCCCTTCCATTCAAGCTTGTTTCTCTCCAGCTCACTGATGCCTTGATACGCTTGTGATGGATGTTGCCGAGTTGTTGGATCTATAAGTAGTACTTCCCGCTTGATGATGTTGATGTCCGACCAGAGTATTTGATCTGCTTCTGAGTCTCGAGCGTTGGTTGCTGCTATCAGCGCGTAAAGGCAAGCATTTCTATGGCTGCTAGCGTTGGAGATAAGTTCCGAAATTTTATCTAGAGGGAAGTATTGACTTTCTTGTAATGGGCTTGCGAAGTTTTCTTCATAAGGTATGTGACTAGTGAAAGTGCTTCGACTGGTTTTACTGCCGGTAATCGTGGTAGTTGGTGCGGAATTGCTCCATATTGCGGCGTTCTCTCGGTCATTGATTTTGGTGGTGGTAGCAGTGATTTTTTTCAGGGCATCAATAAGATTTGAGATTTCGGGCTCTGCGATGGCTAGACCATTTGTGATGTACTCATCATAAGTCTTCTGGATTTGATGAATGTTTCTCAAAAATGGTGTGATCAGCCCGTGATACGTTTTAGATGTTGAGTTTTTAGCTAGTGGTGAAGGCTTGGATTGGCAAATTCTCCGAACGATCATTGAAGCGCTTGCTTCGCCTGTTGTAAGGTAAGAGTGGTAGAGGCGATATAATTTGTTCACGTCGGTTTGAGTAGGTTGGATAAATTTCAAACCTTCGTTCATATAGTCAACAAAGTTGGCAATGCAGGGGCCGGCCACACGAATGGTCTGTTGATGTTGGCCTTGATCAATCAAGTCTTTCATGTGGATGGTTAGAGGTGTAAATTCTTGGCCGTACTTCCCGGGGGTCGCATATCTAATGATGTGATGCTCTTTGCCGAGATAGATAGACTTCGAGTAAAAGAAATTATTGAGCATTATAAACACCCATGGCAAATCCGTATTCAGGATTTAGTGTCTGAAGATTTACTGCTGTGTGGAATTTTTTGTTCGAGGATGTCTGGTAAGTTAATTATGCTGAGATAATTGTGTCAAGGTGCGGTTTGGGAGGGGATGGGTGCTTGAGTGTGAAATGTTGGTTTGTCATATGAATTGGCAATAAATGTGTTTTGTTTTGTTAACCCATTGATTTTGATAGGTCTGAGGGTTACATGGATATTTTGTTATTGTTTGCATCATGTAGGTTTCGCCTGCTTTAACTTGCTGTTTCTTCGGATAATTTTACAGCTGGCTTTATCTCGTTGCTGAACTAAATTTGAGAATTGACACGAGCTATTTTGAGGGGCTAGTGCGTCTATTTAAATTGTACTGATTGAGAAAAATCAGATGAATGGTCGATGTCGCGGTGGGTTTGAGGATTCTTGTAATTTCCTCTCCAGATGTTGTGTGCAAAGGAAGACCTATCTCGTCTGTGGGCTGATCACAGATACTGACCAGACATCGTATCAATCCAACGGTATACGATTGGGAGTCGATGCGGCCTTATTAGGCTCTGTACGAAATATCGAGAAACCCAATCGGTGTCCTTCGGACGTAGAAAATATATAGGGTTCCCGGCCATCTACGGGAAGGAGTTCTGTGATGGCAAAGCGTTACGAACTCGGATGAGGTCTGGACTGTGGTCGCTGATCAGTTTCACTGAAATCCATGGCCGGGGGAGGCCCCGCCTGAGCGAAGGCCTGATGCAAGGTGGCGTGCACTGGGTACCTTGTTTTGGCGGTGCGTGGCGAGACATACCGTAATGCTTCAACCCATTGTCAACGGTGTATCGACGATTCTGGGGTTGGCGGAACCAGGACACATTCGCTCAGATGCTCAAACGCTTGCACCTGAGACTTAATGAGTAAAGCTTGATCGAATTGTAAACTGGATGATCGACTTAATCGCTGTTCGCGCAACCCGAGCCTCTTCTTTCGTGGGGATAGAAGGGGCTTGACGTGCCTGCTGATCACGTCCAAGGCCGCATTCGCGGTGGCCTGAAAACCAAAATTCACATGCTCTGCGACGCCAACGGGACTGCGTTGAGCTTCCTCTTATCTGGCTGTCAAGCCATGGACATCAGCCACGCGCAAGCACTGCTGAACGAAGTCTGTATCCCGTCAAGGCTACGTGGCCGCCCTCGAAAACGCTGCAAGTGATTGCTGGCCGATAAGGGCTACGACGCCGAAGCCCTGCGCCGGTACTGCGATCAATGTCGTATGCAGTTAGTCATCCCGCTGCGATCAATGAAGCGCAAACCAAAGCCTGGCTTACCCAGGTTGTTTGATCGACCAAAGTACCGACAGCTCAACATCATCGAACGCATGTTTGGCTGGCTCATAGAGAACCGTCGGATTGTAACGCGGTTCGACAAGATCGCGAAAAGCGGTTTCACCGGTTTGTTCCATGTGGTTTTTGCGACATCCCTTTTCGTGCAAAGCTAAGGGAGCAGTGGAGCTGTTAATACAGTCGGGGCCCGCAGTCGCTTGAGATAATAGCTTCTGCAGGAGTCCAGACTCCTGCGGAAAACAACTCTACGAAGAGATACTTCTCTAAAGAAAATCAGATGCATACCGCACCCCGACACTCTGATCAGGCGGGAGGTACCCCAGATAAGGGTTCAATTCCTGCCTGGGACGCCATATTTTCTGGCTTTTCAGTATCTCCACCCGGCAGCGCCCACTCCCTAAGAGGGCGCAGGCGCTCCACCCGCAGGTTCCCCATTCCCTTGAAGATTGAGCGTTGTCTCAGTGATCCCTGCCTCGTGCTTCAGCCATTCAATGAACGCTTGAGCGGTGGCGCTGGGTGGGCGTTGCTTGCGCGTGAGTAGGTAGTAGGCCAACGAGTGGCGCATCACCCTGTCCGGGAATGGCACAACCAGCTCTCCCGTTCGCAGGGGGCGTTCGATGAGGGCCAGCACGCAGAGCGCTACGCCATACCCCTCGATGGCGAGTTGTGCGAGCACGTTCGAGTCTGAAACGATATGCCCGCGCTCCGGGTCCATGGCTACGTCGGGGTGCAGCTCATGCCAGCGTTTCCAGTCCTCATAGCTGCGGTCGTGCAGCAAGGGGTGCTTACCCAGGTCAGAGGGCTGGCCCAGCGGTTTGTCGCCGTTGAGCAGCCGTGGCGAGCACACGGGGACATAGTTCGCCCCCATCAAAAATTCCGAATCGAAGCCCGGCCATTTGCCGTCCCCCCATTTGATAGCCAGTTCAGTTTGATCAGCAAATTCGACACGCTGGGTGCTCAGGGTTTGCTGAATATGCAGCGTTGGAAAACGCTCGGTGAACTGGCGCAGCCGGGGCGTGAGCCAGAAGGCGCTCAGCACGGGCTCGGACTCAATATGAAGAATCGGCGTTGCCGCCTTGCGCGCGCAGCGGTCGAAGGCGCCTACCAAGTGGTCGAAGGCGCCGCTGATGTCCTCTAATAAATCCGCCCCTTCCTGGGTCATTTTCACCGACCGAGTGGAGCGGATGAACAGTTGCACACCCAGCGCCTCTTCCAACTTGACCACTTGCTGACTGACAGCGGATTGGGACAGGTGTAGCGCCTCGGCCGCGCGCGTGAAACTGGCAAGCTCTGCAACGGTTTTAAACGCCAGCAGCAGGGAAAGGTGAGGGAGGCGACTCGGGACTTGGCCCGGGCTAGAGCGATTAATAAGCACCTGTAATTAACCCATTATGAAATCGCGCTTCAGGGCGACGACCTTGCCGCATAGATTGGCTGCAGGCCCACTGTAACCGGGCCTCCTAATAATGACAAAAGCAGGGCCACTCCGATGCAAACCATTCCTAAAGCCGACCAGGCACGCAATCTTCCTTCCGGGGGTTGCCATGCAGCCTGAACTCCCTACCGTCGCTGCGCCGACTAAAGATCGCACCCTGATACTTGCCAGCCTTATCGTCATTTCCACCACGGTGTTTGGCCTGATGTCGTTCCCTGAAGAGGCGAAGCGACTGGCCGACCAATTGTTCAACGCGGCCACAATGACCTTTGGTTCTGTTGTGCAACTGCTCGGGTTCGCGTGTGTTGTCCTGATCGCCGGCCTTGCGCTGAGCAAGTACGGAAATATCAGGCTGGGCAGCGGTCGCCCTGAATACTCCAACACCAGCTGGGTGTTCATGTTCATCTGCGCCGGCCTTGGTTCGGCCACCATGTATTGGGCTTTCATGGAGTGGGCCTATTACTACCTGACGCCAGGATTGGGTATTGCAGCCGCCAGCAAGGAAGCGCTCGAGTACAGCATCGCCTATTCGTTCTTCCATTGGGGCGTGACGCCCTGGGCGATTTATGGCATGGCCTCGCTCGCCATGGCGTATCACTTCCATGTTCGGCGCAACAAGGGCCTGAGCCTGGCTGCGGTGATCGAAGCGATCACGGGTTACAAGGCGCAGGGCCCGGTAGGGCGTGTCATCGATCTGGTCTTCCTGTTTGCTACATTCGGTGGGCTGGTACTGACCACCACCCTGACGACCTCCACGGTTGCAAAAGGCCTGTCGGATCTCATCGGGATTGACGACGGTTTCGCCTTGAAAGCCGGGCTGGTCATTTCGGTGACGCTTATCTTCTCGCTGAGCTCCTACATCGGTATCGCCTCGGGCATGCAGCGCCTGGCCAAGCTTGCCTGTGGCCTGACCCTGGCCTTTGCCTTGGTGGTATTGCTGCTGGGCCCAACCTTGTTCTCGATCAGCAACATCACCAATGCCGTCGGGCTGACCCTGCAAAACTTCATCCACATGAGCCTGTACACCGACCCGGCGGGCAACGGTGAGTTCTCCCGTGGCTGGACGGTGTTCTATTGGCTGTACTGGATCACCTATACCCCAGGTGTCGCGATTTTCGTTACCCGCGTTTCTCGGGGTCGCACCCTCCGCGAGCTGGTCATGGCCATGATTCTCGGTGGCTGTGGGGGTTGCTGGTTCTTCTTCGGCAGCTTGGAAAGCTTTGCCATTCACCAGTTCATGCAGAAGGTGGTGGACGCCCCGGCAATGTTGAGCGGAGCGGGCGGAGAAGCTGCGGTTTCCATGCTCTTGCACAGCTTGCCATTCGGAAAGCTGCTGTCGGTCATCTATTTCGTGCTGATGCTGCTGTTCCTGGCCTCCCACCTGGACGCCGTGGCCTACACCGTTGCTGCGACAAGTACCCGAAACCTCCGTGAAGGTGATGATCCGACCCCTGGCCTGCGGTTGTTCTGGTGCGGGCTGCTGGCGGCTCTGCCTTTGGCAATGCTGTACATCAATGCGCCGTTGAGCACGTTGAAAACGGCGGTCATCCTCACCGCGATCCCCTTCATCTTGATTCTCGTCGTGAAAATCTGCGGTCTCTTCAAATGGCTTCGTGAGGACTACAGCGATTGGAGTACCGAGCGAATCATTCTGCAGGCCAGGCAACTCGCCGTGCAGGACGAGGCACATGGCGCTCAGGTTCAGGTGGTGGATGCAGAACGTTTGGAAGTTAAAGCATGAAGATTGTAGAAGTAGAGGCCATCTGGCTGCGTGTGCCGAAATTCGATCAGGCGTGTGAGTGGGGCGAGGATGCACTGATTGTTCGCATCCATACCGACACGGGCATCGTTGGCGTCGGTGAAACGGACAGCTCGCCTGCAGTGGTCAAGGCGCTTATCGAAACGCCAGCGTCCCACGAAACCTGTCAGGGACTTCGCGATGTGCTGCTTGGCGAGAACCCGCTGGAGATCGACCGGCTGTGGAAAAAGATGTACCGGCATAGCGAGTATGTCGGCCGGCGCGGCGCGGGAGTGCACGCCATCAGCGCCTTGGACATCGCGCTCTGGGATATTGCCGGTCAGCATTACGGTGTACCCGTCCACACTTTGCTCGGTGGCAAGTACCGCGACCGTATTCCTGCCTACGGCACGTTCATCCCGAAAGCCACCGACGCAGGCAACCGGGATGTGATCAGGAATCTGCTTGGCCAGGGTCTGCGCAGTATCAAGCTCGGTGGCGCCGGTTTTGGCGAAAACCCGGCGCGTGACAAGCAGTTGCTCAAGCTCGTGCGCGAAGAGATCGGTGATGACGTTCAATTGCAGATCGACCTGGTCGGCAGGTGGCGCAACGCGGCACATGCACTTGCTCAATGCGAGGCTTTGCGCGAGCTCAACCTCAATTGGGTCGAGGAACCCCTGCCTTCGGATGATGAGCGTGGCTTGGCGTACCTTGCGAGCCTGTGCAGGGTCAAGGTTTCGGGAGGGGAAGGGCTCGCCACCCGGCATGAGTTCCGCAACTTCCTGGAAAACACTCGGCCTGCGATCGTGCAGCCTGATATCACCCGCTGTGGGGGTATCAGTGAAATGCGGCACATCTACGAATTGGCAATCCACTACGGGGCGCAATTGGTGCCACATGGGTTCAGTACAGGGATCTTGCTGGCAGCGACCACGCACTTTCTTGCCGCGTGCGAGTTTGGCGAGTTGATCGAATACTCGCAAAGTGACAGCCCATTGTTTCGCAAGCTGGTGAAGAACCTGATTCCGCTTGAGGCGGGCCAGGTAGCAGTACCCGACTCGCCAGGACTTGGCGTGGTGCTGGATGAGGAGGTGATCGCTCAATACCGCGTTAACGCATAGGCGTCAGGCCGCGCTCACCAGGCGATTGTGGTGACTCACAATCGCCGCTACCTAGCCCAACGCCAGCCTGGCGCCAATTCAATCCGAACCATCCCCCACCCGACACGGTCATTCAACCGACACATGACCACTATAAGCTCGATACCGGAGATGTCCCTGTGCTCCGGTCCGTTCAGTCGATTCGGGATAATTCATGAAGGCAATGGACACTGCAACAGCCAGAAGAAAAGGTATCAAGCTTCGCGCCACGGTGATCTACCGCAAGGATGGCGAGGTGCTGTTCGTGCGCAAGCGCAATTCGAAGTGGAACCTGCCTGGCGGCACCGTGGAGCGCGATGAAACGCCTCTGCAGGCCGCACGCCGGGAAATGGCCGAGGAAACCGGGCTGGCCTTCGATGAGCTGCGCTACATTTCCGAGTTTCGTGAGGACAAGGTCATTCACTACCTGTTCGAAGCCCGGAAAACCTCGTCGCGGCCTCGCCCCTGCAACGAGATCGAGGCCTGCCGCTGGATCAAGCCCCGGCATGTGTCCAAGCGCCGCGTGCGGCGCCCGATCAAGACCATCCTCAAACGCTGCGCCTGATGGTTAGCGCCCGGTGGCGTCGTTGAACGCCGCCAGGTGGGTGCGTTCGAACTGCAGCGGGGTGGCGGTGATGTGGCCGGCCTTGAGTTCCGCCATTTCCGTGCCGGGCGCGTCCGCGTCGCGCGCGTTGTCCAGCTTGATCCAGTGATAATCGAACCCGCGTGGGTCCACCTCCTTGCGCACCGACATGCTGCTCAAGGGGCCGGCGCCTTGGCGGGTGATCGTGAGGGGCAGGGCGGCCTGGGCGCTGCAGCTGGGAAAGTTGACGTTCAGGCACACGTCGGTGGGCCAGTCCATGCTCAGCAGTTGTTGCAGAACGCCAGGGGCGTGGGCCAGTGCGGTATCCCAGGGCGCATTTGCCCGGTCGATGTAGGCCTGGCTCAGGGCGATTGAACGAATGCCCAGCAACATACCGGTCATGGCTGCGCCCACGGTGCCGGAGAACACGGTTTCCATGCCCAGGTTGGCGCCACGGTTGATGCCGGAAAGAATCAGCTGGGGCCTGGCATCCTTGAGCAGGTGCTGCACCCCCATGATCACGCAGTCGCCCGGCGTGCCGGTGACGGCGAAGCGCCGGTTTCCATGTTGGCTGATACGCAGCGGTGCGTGCAGGCTGAGGGAATGCGAGGTGCCGCTCTGGTCGTCGCGCGGGGCCACCACCCAGACCTCGTCGGCCAGCTGCGCGGCCACCTGTTCCAAGGCCTTGAGGCCGGGGGCATCGATGCCGTCGTCGTTGGTGAGAAGAATCCGTTCGAAGCGGTGCGTGGGCTGGGTCATGCGCAGGCATCTCCTGGTGCAGGGCGGTTAGTTCAGGGAGTGGTGTTTGCCAGGTTTCGCCAGGCCGGTGGCTTGGGTGCGGGCAAGCTCGCGGCCGCGCCCGGCACCCCAGGCAAGGGCCCGGGTCATCGTTTCGCCGGGCCGTTTGGCGTAGGCTTCTTCCAGCCGGGCAAGGCCGGAGGGTTCGTAGATGCCAATGAACAGTTGCACGTCGCCAGTGCGCGACAGGCGTACCTGAATGTCCAGCCGTGCGCCGTCGGCCAGCACTTCCTGGTGGGAGTGGTGCTTTAGGTTAGGGTCGGCCCACGCCCAGAATACCTCGCCTCGATGTCGCATCCTTGCCTCCTGATCGAAACTCCAATCAGAAGAGCCTAGCCCGTTTCGCTGGGTTCGCCGGTTTGGGGAGGGGATTGGGGGCTGGGTTTGGGATTTGTAGTGCCTTTGAGATCGAGCGCCGCCTGCACGGCGCTTCGCGAGCTTTGCTCGCTCCTACGTTTTTCGGGCCAATGTTCATGTAGCCACCGCACGCGGCCTGCCCTTTGTAGGAGCGAGCGCAGCTCGCGAAGCGCCGCGCAGGCGGCGCTCGATCTCAAAAGCGCTGCATCCCCACCGGCAAACACCCCCGTACCCCAAAGCGTTCGCCCTGCGTGTTATTTACAGTTCCCGGCCTTGCGATACCCCGCAGCCTGGGCCTCTGTTTCACTGGCAAACGCGACCTGGTTCTTCTGCGACACCTGCGCATACCCCGGGCAGCCGCTGGCCAGGTGGTACACGTGGCTGTTCTTGTTGCCCAGTACCGCGCCTGTTTGCGTGGCGCTGGCCAAAGGCGGCGTGACCGTGGCCACGGGCGCGCTGCCCGCGCCTTGCGGCGTATAACCCAAGGTCCATTTGCGCTCGCCGGTCACGAACGGGTTGTCGTGCCCCATGATCGCGGCAATGCGCTGTTCCCGCTGCTTCTCCCAGGCGGTCACCGGGTGCTGTTTGTCCCAGGCCATCAGCACCTGTTGCTGCTGGCGCGACATGTTCAGCTTGTAGCGATCGAACATGTAGAACGTGGTGCGCGCCACCAGGCCTTTCACTTCGTCGCGCGGTTCGGCGACTTTCTGCTGGAAGTCGATCTTGGTGGTGCACTGCCCATACTGCGGCGCCACGCCCGACACCATGCCGTAGTTGAAGTTGCTGCGGTCACCGTTGACCTCGCCCACGGACGGGTAAAGGTTGAACAGGTTGGCTTCCATGGCGCGGAAGGTCGGGTCGCTGTCCACGCATTGCTCACGCCCGCCGTTCTGCCAGCACTGGCGTTGGTGGCCGAAGGTCCAGGCCGGCACGATGTGTTCCCACTCGGTGCGTTCGGCGCGGGTTTGCAGCTTGCGTGCCTGGTAGCCGCACGACTTGAGGTCGACGCGCCCGCCCGACTTGCCCGCCCAGGTCCACTTGCAGCCACAGTAGAGCTCGCCCATGGCGCTGCTGGCCTGGTCGTTGTAGATCTTCTGCTTGGCCACCACCTTGGCTTCGGTGAAGGTGGCGGGTGGGGTGGCGAAGGCGGCGGGGAGGGCGGCGAAGGTGAGGGCGACGACGTAAAGCAATTTCTTCATGAAAGAACATCTTCGGCTTGCAAAAAAAACCGATTGTACAGCTTGTCGAACGCGATTGAAGCGTGCCAAGGCTTGCGCTTGAGCATGGCAGCGCTATCGTTGCCGGTTAGGATTTTGTCGAGCGAGTCGTCATGCAAAGCGCACCGTCCCCCCTCAACGAAGCTGCCCGGCTGTGTTTCCTCGAGAGCCTGAACATTCTCGACACCCCAGCCGAGGAAACCTTCGACCGCCTTACCCGGCTGGCCTGCGTGCTGCTCGATGTGCCCATGGCGCTGGTGTCGCTGGTCGACATGAACCGCCAGTGGTTCAAGTCGCGTCAAGGCCTGGATGCAACCGAAACCCCGCGGGACCTGGCGTTCTGCGCCCACGCCCTGCACGCCGAGGACATCCTGGTGATCCCCGATGCCACCGCCGACCCGCGCTTCGAGGACAACCCGCTGGTTACCGGCGGGCCGGGCATCCGCTTCTATGCCGGGGTGCCGCTGCGCTTTGCCGGCGAACTGACGGTGGGCACCTTGTGCGTGCTCGATAGCAAACCCCGCCAGGTCAGCGAAACCCACCTGGCGCACTTGCGCGACCTGGCGCGCATCGTTGAGCGCGAGATGCTGCACCGCAGCCTGGCGATCGATTCGGGCAGTGCGGTGCAGGACGCCGGGCACAGTGCGCTGTTGTCTTCCGAGGCGCGTTTTCAGCGGGTGTTCGACAACAGCCCTACCAGCAAGGCGCTGCTCGGGCTGGACGGGCGCATCCAGGAGCCGAACCGCGAGTTCTGCCAGCTGGTGGGCAAAACCCGGGAATGGCTGGTGCTGATGCCGCTGGGCGAACTGATCGATGCCCAGGACCTGGGCAACGTCACCGTGCCCTGGCAGGCGGTGGTCAGCGGCGCCCAGGAATCGCTGGTCACCGAAGTGCGCCTGGTTACCCCGGGCAACCCGGCGCTATGGACCGAGCTCAGCCTGTCGGCCCTGCGCAACGAGCGCGGGCATGCCGAGCAGTTGGTGGTATTCGTGCGCGACATCAGCGAACGCAAGCGCCGCCAGCAGCAGCTGCAGCGCTACCAGGCCACCTTGGAGCAGCAAGTGGCGCAGCGCACCGAGGAGCTGGCGCGCAGCCAGGAAACCCTGCAGGCCATCGCCGACAACATCCCGGTATTGATCGCCCATATCGGCACCGAACTGGAGTACCGCTTCAACAACGCCGTGTACCGGCAGATTTTCGGCATGGAGCCTACCCAGCTCAAGGGCCGCAAGGTGCAGGACGTACTGCCGGCGGACGTCTATCGGCAACTGCTGCCGTGTTTTCGCCGGGCGCTGGCCGGCGAGCGGGTGGAGGCCGACAACGTGCGCTACAGCCCGGACGATACGCGGATCTGGCATGCCTCCTACGTGCCGGACATCCGTAACGGCAAGGTCGAGGGCTTTTTCGTCATGTCGCTGGATGTGACCGAGCGTAAGCGCAAGGAAAAGAACCTGCTCGACCAGGCCACCCTGGATGCCTTGACCGGCTTGCCCAACCGCGTGGCGTTGCACCAGGAACTGGGTTACTCGCTGCAGCAGCGGGCGGCCTTCGCGCTGTTCTTCATCGACCTGGATGGCTTCAAGCAGGTCAACGACCAGTACGGCCATGAAACCGGCGACCAGGTGCTGCAGACCGCGGCAGGGCGCATGCTGGCGATCATGCGCGCCGACGATATCGTTGCGCGCCTTGCCGGTGACGAGTTCGTGGTGGTGGCCCAGGCCGTGGCCAACCAGGCTTCGGCCCAGGACATCGCGCGCAAGCTGTGCGACGTGTTGTCAGCGCCCTTGGAGGTGGAGGGCGTGCAGGTGGCGGTGGGCGCCAGCATCGGGGTTTACCTCAACCTCGGCGGGCACGACCCGCAGACCGCCGACGATGCCTTGGCCCTGGCCGACAAGGCCATGTACGAGGCCAAGCGCAGCGGCCGCAACCAGTTCTGCATGGTGCCCGAGCACTAGAAGCCCCAGTGCCGCAGCCCCCACAACACGCCCATGCCCACCGCCAGGGTCAGCAGGGTGCTACGGGTACGCCAGGCAACCAGGCCTGCCACTACGGCTGCCGGGATCTGCGGGTTGCTCCAGTCGATGGCCGCCTGGCCGCTCTGGAACATCACCGCGGGCAATACCAGGGCGGCCAGCACGCTGGCCGGCACGTACACCAGCGCACGGCGCAGCAACGGTGGAATGCGCAAGGCGCCGTAGAACTCGATGAACGACAGGCGGATGGCGAAGGTGCCCAGCCCCACCAGGATGAAGGTGATCCATTGGCTCATGTCGGTCATGGGGCCTCCGCTGCCAGGTTCGCGCTTTTGCGCAGTTGCTCGATGGCAAGGCCGGCGCTCACGCCGCCCACGGACGCGACCAGCAGCCCCAGGTTATACGGCAAGCCATGGGCCAGCACGGCCAGGGTGCCGCCGGCGATGGCCGCGCCGAGGGTTGCCGGGTTGCGGATGCCTGGCACCAGCAAGGCAAGGAACGACAAGGGAATGGCGAAGCCCAGCGACCAGGACTCCGGAATGCCAGTGCCCAGGAACACGCCGGCCATCACCGCCAGGTTCCAGCCCAGCCACATCGGCACGGCCGTGCCGATGTAGTAGGGAAAGGCAAAGCGCCCCAGCCCGCCTGCGCCGAATTTCAGGCTGCAAAGGGCGAATGACTGGTCCGACAGCAGGTAGGCCAGCGGCCAACTGCCACGTCGGGGCAGGCCGTGCAGGTGCGGCGCCAGGGCGGCGCTGTACATCAGAAAGCGCAGGTTGATGACCAGCGCGGTGGCGACAATGGTCAGTGGCAGTGCGCCGTTTTGCAGCAACTGCAGCACCACCATCTGCGCTGAACCCGAGTAGAACAACAGGGTCATGCCCAGGGTGTCGAGCGGCGACATGCCCATGCTGACCGCCGTGACGCCGGTAATCAGGCCGAACGGCACCACCCCGGTGGTCAGCGGCAGAACGGCGCGGGCACCGTCGCTGAAGGCGTGCTTCGCGCTGGTGTAATGCATGTGAATTCCTTGCAATGGTTGACTGGCCAGCTCACGTTAAAACCGCCAAGGCTTGGTCACAACGCAGATTTCTGAAATAGTAGGCCTAAAAAAAATAGGCCTGAAACCATGCCAATCGATACGCCCACTCGCCACACCCTGCAGCTCAATGCCCTGCGCGCCTTCGAGGCCTCGGCGCGGCTAGGCGGTTTCGCCCGCGCCGCCCATGAGCTGAAGGTCACCCCTGGGGCCATCGCCGCACTGATCAAGACCCTGGAAACCCAGTGCGGCGCCGCGTTGTTCGAACGCCACGCCAAGGGTGTGCGCCTTACCCCGCTTGGCGACAGTGTGAAGGCGCAGTTCACCGAAGCCTTCGATGCGGTCGAGGAAGCCGCGCGCACCCTGCGCCGGCTGGCTGCGCCACAGCGGGTGCATGTCGTCACTTCGCCGGCACTGGCGCAACTGTGGCTGGGCCCGCGCCTGCCACGCCTGACCCAGCTGCTGGCGCCCATCGAAATTTCCGTGACGGCCATGGACGAGCCGCCCAACCTCAAGCGCAGCCCCTTCGACCTGTGCCTGTTCTATGTCGACAGGCTTGAACGCGGCCAGCGCAAGCTGGCCGATGAGGACATATTGCCGGTGTGCAGCCCGGCGCTGGCGGCGCAGGTCAGCAGCCCGCAGGACCTGGCCGGCGCGTGCTGCATCCAGGATGTGGGGTGGCAGGACTGGGACGTCTGGTCGGCGGCGGCCATGCCCGACGCGCCTTTCGCCGCCCGGGGGCCAGGGTTTTCGCTGTATTCGATTGCCGTGCAGCAGGCCTTGCTCGGCGCCGGGGTGCTGATCGGGCGCCGAACCCTGGTACGGCCCTTCCTGGACAGCGGCGAACTGGTCGCCCCCATGGGCCGCTCGGTGCCCCTGGGGCTGACCATTGCCGCCTGGCGGCTGCCCAGCGCAGGCAGCAACCCGCGGGTGGTGGCGGTGGAAGAGGCGCTCAGCCAGCTGGCGTAAGGGAAGCCGGCACTGCACCGGCCACCCCCTGGGCTCAGACCTGGCCGGCTTGCAGCGCTTTCTCGCGCTCGTCCGTGCCTTGCGAAGCGGCGATGTCGGTGCCATTGCGGGCCTGTTCGGCGCGCAATTGCTGCTCGGCGACCTTCGCCTGGGTTTTCATCTGGACGTCTTCCTGCATGCGCTTGGCAATCTGTTCATCGACCTTGGCCTGCTGCTCTGGCGGCAGGGCGTTGTACTCGTCCTCGGTCATGCCCAGTTCCTGCAGGAACTTCTCCTTGATCTTCTCCTCGGGCGACTTGGCCATGTAGTCCTTGAATTGCTGGGTCGCATTGCCGCTTTCCGCAGTGCTGTCGCTGGCGCTGGCCTGCAGGCGAGCCGCGGCATCCGGGTTTTGCAGCAGCACCTTGAGTTTGGCGAAGGCCTCTTCGCGGGCGTCGTCGGCCTTCTGCTGGGATGTGCTGCCCTGGCTGTTCTGCTGGCTGGCGGTGTTGCTGGTGGCCAGGGGCGCGCGCACCGGCACTAGCGCGGCCTGGGCCTGTTCGTGGTTGATGCGTTGCTGTTGTTGCACGGAGGCCTGCCAACCGAGGCCGTTGAGGGTAATTGCCATATGCTCCTCCATGGGCGTTGCAAAGCCTGGGTAGAAGGGCAAAACCCATGCCAGCGGTGCGGGCCGCGAAAATAGGGCATGGCGACTATTCCGGTGGCCGTTGTGCAGGCATATGCTTGCCCGCTGGAGGCAGCATGTTGCCGCCTTCGGCAAAACGACCGTTGTCGGCAGCCCTGAACCCGGGCGCAGTTGCTGGCCAGCAGAGGGAGCGTCAATGAGTCATGAACCACGGCCAGTCCCCGCCGGCTTCAGCGAGCAGCAGTTGCAGCTGTTGTTCGAGCTTATCAGTGATGGCATCTGGGACTGGAACGCCAATAGCGGCTACGTCTATCGCAACCCCGGCTGGTACGCCATGCTCGGCTATGCCAGCCATTCCCTGGCCAACAGCGTGCTCACCTGGGAGAGCGTGATTCACCCGGAGGACTACCCGCGGGTAATGGCGCACTTCGAGGCCTATATCAACCAGCGCAATGAGCGCTACCGTGTCGAATACCGCTGCCGCTGCGCCGATGGCAGCTACCTGTGGGTCGAGGACAGCGGCCATGTCATCGCCCGCAACGACGACGGCTCGGTGGCACGGATGCTTGGTGCCCACCGCAACATCGATGCCGGCAAGCGCCTGGTGGCGCAGCTGGAGCAGAAAACCCAGTCGTTGGAAACCCTGGTGGCCGAGCGTACCCGCGAGCTGTCGTGGGTCAACCAGCAGTTGCAGCGCCAGCTGGACGAGAACCGCGAACTGGCCGAGCGTGATACGTTGACGCGCATCGCCAACCGCTACCGGCTGGAAAAAACCTTGCGCGAGGAGTGCGAGCGCGCCCAGCGCTTCCGCCAGCCGCTGGCGGTGATCGCTATGGACCTGGACGACTTCAAGCCGATCAACGACCGCTATGGCCATACCCGTGGCGATGCGGCGCTGCTGCGGGTGGTGGACACCCTGCGCGCCAGCCTGCGCGAGCAGGACCTGCTGGCGCGCTGGGGCGGCGATGAGTTCGTGATGGTGCTGCCGCACACGGCCCTGGGCGAGGCGCTGGAGGTGGCGGGGCGGTTGCGTCACTTGATGGCGCAGGTCGCGCCGGAGGGAGATTGCCGGTTGACCATGAGCTATGGCGTGGTCCAGCGCCAGGACGCAGAGGATGCCCAGGCGCTGTTGGCCCGGGCCGACAAGGCCCTGTACCGGGCCAAGGATTGCGGCAAGAACGCCATTTCCGAGTAGGCCCGCAGGGCCCATCGCGAGCTACGCTCGCTCCTACCAGGCCGGTGACGGTCCCGTAGGAGCGAGCGCAGCTCGCGATACGCCGCAGGCCTTATCAGATATGCAACGCATGCCCCAGCGCCCGCAGTGCCGCTTCCTGCACTGCCTCGCCCAAGGTCGGGTGGGCATGAATGGTGCCCGCCACATCCTCCAGCCGTGCGCCCATCTCCAGCGACTGGGCAAACGCCGTGGACAGCTCGGAAACCGCCACCCCCACCGCCTGCCAGCCGACGATCAGGTGGTTGTCACGCCTTGCCACCACGCGCACGAAGCCGCTCTTGGACTCCAGGCTCATGGCCCGGCCGTTGGCCGCAAAGGGGAACTGCGCGACGATGCAGTCCAGCCCTTGCTGGCTGGCTTGTTCCGGCGTTTTGCCGGCCACCACCACTTCCGGGTCGGTAAAGCACACCGCGGCAATCGCCGCAGGCTCGAAGCGCCGAGCCTTGCCCGCGATGATTTCAGCCACCATCTCGCCCTGCGCCATGGCCCGGTGGGCGAGCATCGGTTCGCCCGCCACGTCGCCGATGGCCCAGACGTTGCGCATGCTGGTCTGGCAGCGCTCGTCGATGGCGATGGCCGCGCCGTTCATCTTCAAGTCCAGGCATTGCAGGTTGAAGCCCTGGCTGCGCGGGCGCCGGCCCACGGCCACCAGCACTCGGTCGGCCTCAAGGCGCAGTTGCCCGCC
The DNA here is from genome assembly GCF_011752535.1 of Pantoea sp. Tr-811. NCBI lineage: Bacteria > Pseudomonadati > Pseudomonadota > Gammaproteobacteria > Enterobacterales > Erwiniaceae > Pantoea > Pantoea sp. Tr-811. Next base: position 54,648 of record NZ_VWXJ01000019.1, on the reverse strand, counting down.
CTTGCCGTCGCCGGCCAGCAGGCAGCCATGCTCAAAGCCTTCCACGCTGTGGCCCAGGTGCAGGGCGATGCCCAGCTTCTTCAGCGCCTCGGCCACTGGCGCGGTCAGTTCGCTGTCGTAGGTCGGCAGGATGCGCTCGCGCGCTTCCACCACGCTGACCTGCGCGCCCAGCTTGCGGTAGGCGATGCCCAGCTCCAGGCCGATATAGCCGCCGCCGACCACCACCAGGTGCTTGGGCAGGGTGCTTGGCGCCAGCGCTTCGGTGGAGGAAATGATCGGCCCGCCGAATGGCAGCATTGGCAGCTCCACGCTGCTTGAGCCGGTGGCCAGCAGCAGGTGCTCGCAGCGGATGCGCTGGCCGTCGACATCCACATGCTTGCCGTCGACGATCTGCGCCCAGCCGTGGATCACCTTGACCCCATGTTTCTTCAACAGGGCGGCAACCCCGGTGGTCAGCCGGTCGACGATGCCGTCCTTCCAGGCCACGCTCTGGCCAATCTCCAGGCGCGGGGCGTCGACCTTGATGCCCAGCGCCGACTGGCCCGCAAAGCCCGAGGCCTGGTGAAACTGCTCGGCCACGTGGATCAGTGCCTTGGACGGGATGCAGCCGATGTTCAGGCAGGTGCCGCCCAGGGCCTGGCCCTCGACCAGCACGGTGGGAATGCCCAGTTGCCCGGCGCGGATGGCGGCCACGTAGCCGCCGGGGCCGCCGCCGATGATCAGCAGGGTTGTATCGATGATCTGGGCCATGCTCACTCCACGAACAGACAGGCAGGTTGTTCAAGCAGGCCGCGCACGGCCTGAATGAACAGTGCGGCATCCATGCCATCGACCACCCGGTGGTCGAACGAGCTGGACAGGTTCATCATCTTGCGCACGACGATCTGGCCGTCGATCACCACCGGCCGCTCGACCATGCGGTTCACCCCCACGATCGCCACTTCCGGGGTATTGACCACCGGAGTGCTGACGATACCGCCCAACGCGCCGAGGCTGGTCAGGGTGATGGTCGAGCCGCTCAGTTCCTCGCGGCTGGCTTTGTTGCTGCGCGCGGCGTTGGCCAGGCGCGAGATCTCGCCGGCGTTGGCCCACAGGCTGCCGGCCTCGGCGTGGCGCAGCACCGGCACCATCAGGCCATTGTCACCTTGGGTGGCGATGCCCACGTGTACCGCGCCATGGCGGGTAATGACCTGGGCCTCGTCATCGTAGGTGGCGTTGATTTGCGGGAAATCGCGCAGGGCCACGACCAGGGCGCGTACCAGGAACGGCAGCAGGGTCAGCTTGCCGCGGCTGTCGCCATGCTTGGCGTTCAACTGCTGGCGCAGGGCCTCCAGGGCAGTGACGTCGATTTCTTCCACGTAACTGAAGTGGGCGACGCGGCGCTTGGCGTCCTGCATGCGCTGGGCGATCTTGCGGCGCAGGCCGATCACCGGCACCTGCTCGCTGTCGGTGCGCTTGCCATAGCCGCCTGGGGCCTGGCCGGCCGCGCTGTGGGGCTTGCTGATGAAGGCGTCGAGGTCTTCGTGCAGGATGCGCCCGGCCGGGCCGCTGCCGTGCACGTAGCGCAGCTCGATGCCGGCATCCAGGGCGCGTTTGCGCACGGCCGGCGAGGCCAGCGGCTTGTCGCCCGGCTGGCGCGGCACGATTGGCGCGGCCTCATGCACCACCGGCGCCGTGTAGGCCGTGGGCTGCGGTTCGGCTGGCGGCACTGGCTTGGCTGCCACGGGGGCTTCAACGGCCTTTGGCTGCGGCACGTCCACCTGGTTGCCGCCGCCTTCCACCTCGATGCGGATCAGCTCGCTGCCCACCGCCATCACTTCACCTGGCTGGCCGCCCAGGGCCAACACCTTGCCGCTGACCGGCGAGGGGATTTCCACGGTGGCCTTGTCGGTCATGACATCGGCCACTACCTGGTCCTCGGCGATCACATCGCCGACCTTGACGAACCATTCCACCAACTCGACCTGCGCGATGCCTTCGCCAATGTCCGGCATCTTGATGACGTGCGTGCCCATTCAGACCTCCATGACCCGTTTCAATGCCGCGCCTACCCGCGAAGGGCCGGGGAAATAGGCCCATTCCTGTGCGTGGGGGTAGGGGGTGTCCCAGCCGGTGACGCGCTCGATCGGCGCTTCGAGGTGATGGAAGCAATGCTCCTGCACCAGTGCCACCAGTTCGGCACCGAAGCCGCAGGTGCGGGTGGCTTCATGCACCACCACGCAGCGGCCGGTCTTCTTCACCGACTCGACGATGGTGTCCAGGTCCAGCGGCCAGAGGCTGCGCAGGTCGATCACTTCGGCGTCCACGCCGGTTTCCTCGGCGGCCACCTGGGCCACGTACACCGTGGTGCCGTAGGTCAGCACGGTGACATCGTTGCCGGGGCGGGTGATGGCGGCCTTGTCCAGCGGCACCGTGTAGTAGCCATCCGGCACGGCGCTTTGCGGGTGTTTCGACCAGGGCGTAACCGGGCGGTCGTGGTGGCCGTCGAACGGGCCGTTGTACAGGCGCTTGGGCTCCAGGAAGATCACCGGGTCGTCGCACTCGATCGAGGCAATCAGTAGGCCCTTGGCGTCATAGGGGTTGGAAGGCATCACCGTGCGCAGGCCACAAACCTGGGTGAACATCGCCTCCGGGCTCTGGCTGTGGGTTTGGCCGCCGTAGATGCCGCCGCCGCAGGGCATGCGCAGGGTCAGCGGGGAAATGAACTCGCCGGCGGAGCGGTAGCGCAGGCGCGCCATCTCCGAGACGATCTGGTCGGAGGCCGGGTAGAAGTAGTCGGCGAACTGAATTTCCACCACCGGGCGCAAGCCGTAGGCGCCCATGCCCACGGCGGTGCCGACGATGCCGCTTTCCGAGATGGGCGCGTCGAACACACGCGACTTGCCGTACTTGGCCTGCAGGCCCTCGGTGCAACGGAACACGCCGCCGAAGTAGCCGACGTCCTGGCCGTAGATCACCACATTGTCATCGCGCTCTAGCATGACATCCATGGCCGAGCGCAGGGCCTGGATCATGGTCAGGGTGCTGGTGGCCATGGCGGTTTCCGGGTTGATGCTGCTGTTGTGGTCGTTCATTTCAAACCCCCAGTTCCTGGCGCTGGCGGCGCAGGTGGTCGGGCATGTCCTTGTACACGTCCTCGAACATCGACGCGGCGCTTGGGATATGGCCGTTGGCCAGGGTGCCGTACTGCTCGGCCTCCTTCTGCGCGGCGATCACGGCGGCCTCGAACTCGGCGGTGGTGGCCTGGTGTTCGTCCTCGGACCACTGGCCGATGGCGATCAGGTGCTGCTTCAGGCGGGCGATCGGGTCGCCCAGCGGGAAGTGGCTCCAGTCGTCGGCCGGGCGGTACTTGGACGGGTCGTCGGAGGTGGAGTGGGGGCCAGCGCGGTAGGTGACCCATTCGATCAGCGACGGGCCAAGGCCACGGCGGGCACGTTCGGCGGCCCAGCGCGAGGCGGCGTACACGGCGACGAAGTCGTTGCCGTCCACCCGCAGCGAAGCGATGCCGCAACCCACGCCGCGCCCGGCGAAGGTGGTTTGCTCGCCGCCAGCGATGGCCTGGAAGGTGGAGATCGCCCACTGGTTGTTGACCACGTTGAGAATCACCGGGGCGCGGTACACGTGGGCAAAGGTGAGGGCGGTGTGGAAGTCCGATTCGGCCGTGGCGCCGTCGCCGATCCAGGCCGAGGCGATCTTGGTATCGCCCTTGATCGCCGAGGCCATGGCCCAGCCTACGGCCTGCACGAACTGAGTTGCCAGGTTGCCGCTGATGGTGAAGAAGCCGGCCTCGCGTACCGAGTACATGATCGGCAGCTGGCGCCCCTTGAGCGGGTCGCGTTCGTTGGACAGCAACTGGCAGATCATCTCCACCAGCGATACCTCGCGGGCCATCAGGATGCTCTGCTGGCGGTAGGTGGGGAAGCACATGTCGGTGCGGTTCAGCGCCAGCGCCTGGGCGCTGCCGATGGCTTCCTCGCCCAGGCTCTGCATGTAGAACGACATCTTCTTCTGGCGCTGGGCAACCACCATGCGGCTGTCGAAAATGCGCGTCTTGAGCATGGCGCGCATGCCCTGGCGCAGCACCTGCGGGTCGATGTCCTCGGCCCACGGGCCAAGGGCATTACCGTGGGCGTCGAGCACCCGGACCAGGCTGTTGGACAGGTCGGCGGTGTCGGCGGCGTCTACATCGATGGGCGGTTTACGGACTTGCCCTGCGTCGTTCAGGCGCAGGTAGGAAAAATCGGTCTGGCAGCCTGGCCGGCCGGTGGGCTCGGGCACATGCAAACGCAGGGGGGCGTACTCGTTCATGCTTTTTACGCTCGCTCGGATGTTGTTTTTGTGAGCTCTGAAGCGGCCGCCGCTGGCCACCGGCTTGTGACTGGCAGGTCAGCGTCACCTACATCTTAGTGGCAGGGCGGGAGAATTTTTCTCTCTAGTTGATTGCCTTTGCCGGGCTGGGAAGATAAACATTCCGTATAAACACAAGAAACCGGTGAATTTGTCTCATGCGCAAGCTCGATCGTACCGATATCGGCATTCTCAACAGCCTTCAGGACAACGCCCGCATCACCAACGCCGAGCTTGCGCGTTCGGTGAACCTGTCGCCGACGCCCTGCTTCAACCGGGTCAAGGCCATGGAAGAACTGGGCGTCATCCGCCAGCAGGTGACCTTGCTCTCGCCCGAGGTGCTGGGGCTGGATGTCAACGTGTTCATCCATGTCAGCCTGGAGAAACAGGTCGAGCAGGCCTTGCACCGCTTCGAGGAAGAGATTGCCGAGCGGCCCGAGGTGATGGAGTGCTACCTGATGACCGGGGACCCGGACTACCTGTTGCGGGTATTGCTGCCGAGCATCCAGGCGCTGGAGCGGTTTCTGGATTACCTGACGCGGCTGCCCGGGGTGGCCAATATCCGCTCCAGCTTTGCCTTGAAGCAGGTGCGCTACAAGACGGCCTTGCCGTTGCCCGCCAATGGCATGACCTTGCCGTAGGCGCGTCTGATCGCGACACGACCGACAGCGAACCCGCCTTGGCCGCTCGATATTTCATGACGGGGCCTGCGCGGGGCGGTGATTACCCTTATGCTGCTAGCACCCACCGCCACCTCACCAGGGAGCTTCGAGGGACGTATGCGTAATATCTGGAAGCCTTTTCAGTCGTTGTATTTCGCTGCCTTGATGATGCTGATCGGCTCGGGCCTGCTCAGTACCTACCTGGCCCTGCGCCTGGCGGCCGACCACGTCGACAGCCTGTGGGTGGGTGCGCTGATGGCGGCCAACTATTTCGGCCTGGCGGTGGGCGGCAAGGTCGGCCACCGGTTGATCGGCCGGGTGGGGCATATTCGTGCCTATGCCACCTGCGCCGGGATCGTGGGCGCCGCGGTGCTCGGCCATGGCCTGACCAATTGGCTACCCGTGTGGGTGGGGCTGCGGATGATCGTTGGCCTGGGCATGATGTGCCAGTACATGGTCATCGAGAGCTGGCTCAACGAGCAGGCCGAGGCCAAGCACCGTGGCGCGGTGTTCAGCGGCTACATGATCGCATCGTACCTGGGGCTGGTGCTCGGCCAGCTGATTCTGGTGGTGCACCCGCAGCTCGGCCCGGAATTGCTGATGCTGGTGGCCATGTGCTTCGCCCTGTGCCTGGTGCCGGTGGCGATGACCCGGCGCATTCACCCCGCCCCCTTGCGCCCGGCGCCGATGGAGCCGAAATTCTTCATCAAGCGCGTGCCGCAGTCGCTCAGCACGGTGCTCGGCTCGGGGTTGATCGTGGGTTCGTTCTACGGCCTGGCGCCGTTGTATGCGTCCAGCCAGGGGCTGTCCACCGAGCAGATCGGCCTGTTCATGGGGTGCTGCATCTTTGCCGGGTTGCTGGTGCAATGGCCGCTGGGCTGGTTGTCCGACCGCTATGACCGGGCCGTGCTGATTCGCAGCGTGGCGGTGGGCCTGGCGCTGGCGTCGGCGCCGCTGGCGTTTTTGCCCAGCGTGCCGCTGGAGGCGCTGTTCGGCATCGCCTTCGTCATTTCACTGTTGCAGTTCTGCCTGTACCCGCTGGCGGTGGCGTTTTCCAACGACCACGTGGAGAGCGAACGGCGTGTGTCGCTGACCGCCATGCTGCTGGTCACCTACGGCGTAGGGGCCTGTATCGGGCCGCTGGCCGCCGGGGTGCTGATGAAGGTGCTGGGCGCGCAGATGCTGTATGCGTTCTTTGTGTTCTTCGCGCTGGTGCTGGTGTGGCGCATTCGGCCCAAGGCGGTTACCGGGCTGCACCAGGTGCAGGACGCGCCACTGGGCCACGTGGCCATGCCAGCGGCCGGCTCGCCGTTGTCGGCGGCGCTCGACCCACGGGTGGATGAGCAGACCGTGCAAGAGGTGATGCAGGCGCCGGTGGCGGCTGAGGATACCGAGGATGAAGGCAAGGCGGAGCCTGCAGCCAAGGCGCAGGCGGAGGATGAGGTCAGCAAGTCGGTTTAAGCCGGTTCGGCCCTATCGCGAGCTCTGCTCGCTCCCGCGGTAGGAGCGAGCGCAGCTCGCGATAGGGCCCGAACAGAAGATCAGTAGTCGTCCTTGTCGAACCGCCGCGCTTCACGCTGCAGCTGGTAGACAAAACTCTCGATCTTGCGCTGCGCCTGGCCATTGAGGTTATGGAAGCGCACGCCGGCAAAGGTGGTGTTGATGCGTTCTTCAAAGTGCAGGTGGCGCAGCTCGACCATGGTGTCGACCAGGCCCAGCGGGTTGCTGGCCTTGAAGCGCTCGTACACCTGGCCCAGTTGCAGGCGGTCTTCGACATTGCCGTCGAAGCGCAGCTTGCAGCCCGTGGCGGAGATGTCCAGCAACTTGCCACGCAACGCACCGTTGCCCTTGAGGAAACTGCCGTCGAGGATGATATCGACCAGTTGCGAAAGCTTCAGCGCGGCGCGGAAGGCGTTGCGGCGCTGGTGGTAGGTCATCTCCACCGGCAGGGCGCCGCGGTAGCAACGGTGGCCGTCGATTTCGGTGATCTTCAGCTCATGGTCGCATTCCCAGGCGATGCGCACGCCATCGTGGAAGCCTTCGACGCGGAACGGCTCGCCGTTCTCGATGAACTTCTCGCCATCACGCGGGATCATTTCGTCCAGCGCCAGCACGTCGTTGTCACGGTCCACGTGCACCACGTAGCTCTGGAACCGCTGGCTGCGCTCGTGGAAGGTGATGATCAGGGGATCATGGCTCTCTTGCAGCTGGCGCAGGTTGGCCGCGATCTCCAAAGGCGTGTTCAACACCTTCGGCGGCTGCGGGGCATCGGTTTCATTGAACACGGGTTATCAATCTCCAGGCAAAAACGACACACGCAAGTAACGGCATTTTGCCAGTATGTTCCGTGCCTTGATAGCTGTAATCACACCTGGCTGAGCGCCCGGGGCTTGGCCAGCGGGGAAGTTGTGCCACGGCTGTCGTACAGGGACGGCGCTTCACCGCCCTGCAGGATTCTGATCTGGTTGGCCGTGACGTGTTGCTGCACCTGGATGATCCGGCCGTTGGTCTCGTTGACCTTCTGGCAGGCTTCCATCAGTTGGGTGAGCACATTGAGCTGCTGCATGATCAGTTCGCCGTTGTCCGACTGCGCGGCCAGGGCTTGCACGCCGGCGCGGTTGGGCGTCAGGCCCAGGCTGATGAGCAGGTTGTTGCGGCGCACGCCTTGCTGTTCGAGCAACACGATCAACGACTGCTTGCGGGCCAGGATGCCCTCCAGCGGCGCCATGTCCCGCGCGTGCAGGGCCACGGCCTCCTGCTGGAGCAGGTCGAGCAGTTCCTGGGTCGGGGCGATGTCGTCTTCGATCAGTTGCAGCAAGGTGGTGTCGTGCATGGCTAACTCTTGGGTTTTTAAGCGTCCGTGAAGTCAGCGCGACGAACGGTCAGCGCTGGGCTTCGAAATCGAGCAGTTTGCTGGCGACCCGGCCGGCATCGACCTGGTAGCTGCCATCTGCGATCGCCTGCTTCAACTGTGCCACACGGTCACTGTTGACCACGGGCTGGTCGCGCAGCTTGTCGCTGATCTTCTGCAACTGCTGGGCCTCCTGGCTCAGGTGTACGGTTTCTCCGCTGGCGCTGGCCTTTTTCGGCGTTTCGGCGCTTTCGCCGGCCTTTTCGGCGCTGCTGGGCGTGGTATTGCCACGCACGCCGCCCGTGATGGACGGAGAATTATTCAAACGACTGAAGTCGATAACCATGATCAGAACCTCTGGGTATTTGGACGCTTGCCTTGTTTTCGGCCACCCCGAAAGAAACTTTAGGCACAAATGCATAGCCGCCTGTCAGCAAGCTCGCGAACCCGTTCCGGCACAGTTTAGGAAATGCGCCTGCACACCGCCAGCGCAATCTACATGGCCACCTCGACTTGCCCCGGGCCAGTGACCCGGGCCTTCACCACGCGCTGGGAATTGAGGTTGCGCACGCGAATCTGCTCGCCCTGGCCGCCTTTGCTCAGGGCCTCGCCGGGCATGCGCACGCTCAAGCTGCCGGTGCGCGCGGTGATTACCACCTGGTCGCCCTTGCGCACCACCTCGGCCTGTTCCAGGTGCTGGGGCGTGAGTACCTGGTCGATCACCGTGGGGCGCAGCATCTTCATGCCCACCGCCTGGTCCAGTTCGGTGAGAAAGCCCTGGGTCAGGGTGCCCACGTCGCGCTCGCGCAGGGCCACGTCGCCCTCGCTTACCAGGTTGTCGCGCTTGAGTGGGCGCGTCACCACCACCACGTCGCGGAACAGCCGCACCGTCGCCGGCACGAACACGGTCCACGGCGCTGCGCCGTCGCAGCGCACCCGCACGGTCACCCGGCCCAACGGCGTGGCCGGGCTTTCCAGCGAGGCGTCCAGTTGCTGGCTGCACAGCGGCATGCGCAGGCGTGGGTCCAGTGGGTTGACCTGGATCTCGTAGCGGCCCGCTGTCTGGGTGGTGGCCAGGTAGTCCTCAACGGTGAATTCAAGAAACCCTTGGGTGACACCGATAAGCTGTTCAGGCAAGGTAACCGCGTCCGCCAGGGTGCGTGCGCCGGGTGCCAGCAGGCAAAGTACGGCCAGCGCGCCGTTCAGCAGCTGCGTCAGTCGTCGGAAATTTGTCGTTTTCATGTACATGGCGCTCAAAAAAGCAAAGCCCGTGCCGACTCTAACTTTTGAGTTGCAACGAATGGCTGAAACAAGAGGAGTCAGGCATGGCGGGGGTAATGGATTCAGTCAACCAGCGTACACAGCTGGTGGGGCAGAATCGCCTGGAGTTGCTGCTGTTTCGCCTTAATGGCGCGCAGCTCTACGGCATCAACGTATTCAAGGTTCGCGAGGTGCTGCAGTGCCCGGAGCTGACCTTGCTGCCCCGCTCGCACCCGGTGGTGCGTGGCGTGGCCAACATTCGCGGGGCGACCATCCCGATCCTCGACCTGTCGATGGCGACGGGGCTGCCGGGGTTGACGGAAGAAACCCGCAACAGCTTCGTGATCATCACCGAGTACAACACCAAGACCCAGGGTTTCCTGGTGCATTCGGTGGAGCGCATCGTCAACATGAACTGGGAAGAGATCCACCCGCCACCCAAGGGCACCGGGCGCGATCACTACCTGACCGCGGTCACCCGGGTGGACAACCGCATGGTCGAGATCATCGACGTGGAGAAGGTGCTGGCCGAAGTGGCGCCATCGTCCGAGTCGGTATCGGCCGGCGTGGTGGATGCCGAGGTGCAGGACAAGGCCGTGCTGCTGCGGGTGCTGACCGTCGACGATTCGTCGGTGGCGCGCAAGCAGGTCAGCCGTTGCCTGCAAACCGTCGGTGTCGAGGTGGTGGCGCTCAATGACGGCCGCCAGGCCCTGGAATACCTGTGCAAGCTGGTGGACGAGGGCAAGAAGCCGGAAGAAGAGTTCCTGATGATGATCTCCGACATTGAAATGCCGGAGATGGACGGCTATACGCTTACAGCGGAGATTCGCAGTGATCCGCGCATGCAGAAACTGCACATCTGCCTGCATACTTCGCTGTCCGGGGTGTTCAACCAGGCGATGGTGAAGAAGGTTGGGGCCGATGACTTCCTGGCCAAGTTCAAGCCGGACGACCTGGCCCAGCGGGTGGTCGACCGGATCAAGGCAACGCATTGAAGCAGCCGGGGGCAGGCCCCCGGCAACCGTGATTTAACAGAGGCCGCAGTAGTGTCTACGGGTAATTTGGAGTTCGAACAGTTCAGGGTCTTCCTGGAAAAAGCCTGTGGCATCCTGCTGGGCGAGAATAAGCAGTACCTGGTATCCAGCCGCCTCAACAAGCTGATGGAGCAGCACGGCATCAAGAGTCTGGGTGAGCTGGTGCAGCGCATCCAGACCCAGCCGCGCGGCGGCCTGCGCGAGCTGGTGGTAGATGCCATGACCACCAACGAAACCCTGTGGTTTCGCGACACCTACCCGTTCGAGGTACTGAAGAACAAGGTCATTCCCGAGTTCATCCGCAACAACCCCGGCCAGCGCCTGCGCATGTGGTCGGCGGCCTGTTCGTCGGGCCAGGAGCCGTACTCGATCTCGATGGCCATCGACGAGTTCGAGCGCAGCAACCTGGGCCAGCTGAAGATGGGCGCGCAAATCGTCGCCACCGACCTGTCCGGGTCCATGCTGAACAACTGCAAGACCGGCGAGTACGACAGCCTGGCCATTGCCCGTGGCCTGTCCCAGGAGCGCCTGCAGCGCTATTTCGACCCCAAGGGGCCGGGGCGCTGGGCGGTCAAGCCGGCCATCCGTAGCCGCGTCGAGTTTCGTTCGTTCAACCTGCTCGACAGTTACGCAAGCCTGGGCAAGTTCGACATCGTGTTCTGCCGCAACGTGCTGATCTACTTCTCGGCGCAGGTGAAGAAGGACATCCTGCTGCGCATCCACAGCACCCTCAAGCCTGGGGGCTACCTGTTCCTTGGGGCTTCCGAGGCGCTGAACGGGTTGCCGGAGCATTACCAGATGGTCCAGTGCAGCCCGGGCATCATCTACCAGGCCAAGTGAGCCAGAAGGCCGGCAGCGAAAGCAGCCGGCCTTTTTTGTTGGCCTGTGCCGTCCCCTTCGCGGGGCAAGCCCGCTCCTACATGCGAAGAGGTCGGCACAGGTAAAGCCGACGTCAATTTTTTGATTTGCCGCTTTTGCCGCCCGGCAATTGCCGCTTTGCCTTTTCCAGGCGGAAGCACTTTGCCGCTTTTCTGGCAGGGTGCCATCCCCTACCTGCGCCACAGCCCAGCATTTCCGGGCTTTGGGAAACCTGGCACAGCCCTTGCTAAAGCTTGCTCAACGAAATTCCGGCCAACCTTCGAAGGTTTTCCCGACATGAGCATCAGTTTCGACAAGGCGCTTGGCATTCACGAAAAGGCCCTGGGCTTCCGCGCCCAGCGCGCTGAAGTGCTGGCCAACAACATCGCCAACGCCGACACGCCCAACTACAAGGCGCGCGACATGGACTTCTCGTCGGTGCTCGCCGCCGAGAGCCAGAAGCAGCAAAGCGGCCGCTTCGCCATGGAGCGCACCAACAGCCGCCATATCGAAGCCGAAGGCCTGGCCATGAACGACGACGGCCTGCAGTACCGGGTGCCGACCCAGCCTTCGATCGACCAGAACACCGTGGACGCGCAGATCGAGCAATCGAACTACACGGAAAACGCCATTGGCTTCCAGGCCAGCTTCACCCTGCTCAACAGCAAGTTCAAAGGGCTGGTTTCGGCCCTGCGCGGAGAATAATCATGTCCCTTTCCAGTGTTTTCAATATTGCCGGTAGCGGCATGAGCGCGCAGAACACCCGCCTCAACACCGTTGCCTCCAACATTGCCAACGCCGAAACCGTGTCGTCGAGCATCGACCAGACCTACCGCGCGCGCCACCCGGTCTTCGCCACCACCTTCCAGGACGCCCAGGGCGGCGTCAGCCAGTCGCTGTTCGAAGACCAGGGCCAGGCGGGGCAGGGTGTGCAGGTCAAGGGCATCGTCGAGGACCAGAGCAACCTCGAAGCGCGCTACGAGCCCAACCATCCGGCGGCGAACAAGGACGGCTACGTCTACTACCCGAACGTCAACGTGGTCGAGGAGATGGCCGACATGATCTCCGCCAGCCGCGCGTTCCAGACCAACGCCGAGCTGATGAACACCGCCAAGAACATGATGCAGAAAGTGCTGACCCTGGGTCAGTGATAAGGAATCCGGACCATGGCCATCGATACCTCCGGCGGTGTGAACCTCAATGACGTCCTCGCGGCGTCCGGTGTCACCACCACCAGCACCAAGAAAAGCACCACCGACACGGCCTCGCAGACGGGCAACAGCACCCTGGGCAAGGATGCGTTCCTGCAGTTGCTGGTCACCCAGATGCAGCACCAGAACCCGCTCGACCCGCAGGACAACGGCGAGTTCGTGGCCCAGCTGGCGCAGTTCAGCAGCCTGGAAGGCATCACCTCGCTGAACGAGTCGGTCACCAACATCACCAGTGCCATGGCTTCTTCCCAGGCGCTGCAGGCCTCGTCGCTGGTCGGCCGCTCGGTGGTCGTGCAGAACGACAAGGCTGTGGTCGACACCGCCGACAGCTTCAATGCCCAGTTCGTCGTGCCGCAGGCCATCGACGGGGCGAAGGTCACCGTCAAGGACAAGGACGGCAACACCATCAAGACCATCGAGGTGGACGAGCAGAAAGCCGGCTATGCCGACTTCATCTGGGACGGCACCAACTCCAAGGGCGAGAAGGTCGACCCGGGCACCTACACCTTCACGGCCACTGCCACGGTGGACGGCAAGTCGGTGCAGATGAACACCCTGCTGCCGGCCAAGGTCACCAGCGTCAGCTTCAACACCACGGGCGAGATGGTGCTCAACCTCGCCGGGGTCGGCAAGGTTTCCCTGTCCGACGTACAAACCATCGGTATCTAAGGCCAGAACGGCAAAAGGAGTTTCACCATGTCTTTCAATGTAGGCCTGAGCGGTCTGTACGCGGCCAACAAACAACTGGACGTTACCGGTCACAACATCGCCAACGTCAACACCACTGGTTTCAAGTCCTCGCGTGCCGAGTTCGCTGATGTGTACGCCGGTGCCAACCGCCTGGGCGTGGGCAAGAACCAGGTCGGCAACGGCGTGCGCCTGGCTGCGGTTTCCCAGCAGTTCACCCAGGGCGACATCAACAACACCGGCAACGTGCTGGACATGGGCATCCAGGGCCAGGGCTACTTCGTGCTGTCCGACAACGGCTCGATGGTCTACACCCGTGCCGGTGCCTTCCAGAACAGCAAGGACAACTACGTCGTCACCTCCGATGGCCTGCGCCTGCAGGGCTACGCCGCCGACTCCGCCGGCAACATCAAGAAGGGCGTGCTGACCGACCTGCAGATCGACACCTCGGCCCTGCAGCCAAAAGCCACCACCCTGATCGACCAGGGCATCAACCTGGACTCGTCGTCCAAGTCGATTCCGCTGCCATCGACCCCACCGGTTGCCGGTGAAATCGTGTTCGACCCAAGCGACGATACCTCGTACACCAAGTCGTTCCCGACCAAGGTCTACGACAGCCAGGGTAACGAGCACACCATGGAGCAGTACTACCGCAAGACCGACACCAACGAGTGGACCATGTACACGTTGATCGACGGTCGCAACCCGATGAACCCGGCCAGCACCGATCCGCTGACCAGCACCATCAGCTTCAACAGCGATGGCAGCGTGGCGTCGATGGCCACCGACACCACCGGCCTGCCGACCGGTTCCGAGTGGAGCGTGACCAACAACACCTTCACCCTCAAGGGCTGGATTCCGGCGGCGCAGGATGCCAATGGCAACTGGGCGGCCAACGGCTCGGTGGAAAGCAGCGCCGGCATGCGCCTGGCGATGAACAGCACCACTTCGTTCAACACCGAGAGCGCGCGCCTGTCCCAGTCCCAGGACGGCTATGCCACTGGCATCCTGTCGAGCCTGAGCATCGACGCCACCGGCGTGATGTTCGCAAGCTTCAGCAACCAGCAGTCGCGTGCCATCGGCCAGGTGGCGCTGGCTAGCTTCGCCAACGAGCAGGGCCTGCAGCAGATCGGCGGCACCCGCTGGACCGAAACCTACTCCTCGGGCATTCCGGGCATCGATGCGCCGAAGACCGGTACCCTGGGTAGCGTGGAGTCCAACTCGCTGGAAGGTTCCAACGTCAACCTGACCCAGGAGCTGGTCGAGCTGATCAAGGCGCAGAGCAACTACCAGGCCAACGCCAAGACCATCTCCACCGAAAGCACCGTCATGCAGACCATCATTCAGATGACCTGATGATGGCTGAATGAGGGGCCGCTATGCGGCCCATCGCGACCTGCGGTCGCTCCTACCGGCGTCTGTAGGAGCGACCGTAGGTCGCGATGGGCTGCGCAGCGGCCCCTGCGTTTCGGAGGTTGCATGAAAAAACTGATCGTCACGCTGCTCGCTGCCTTTTGCCTGTACCAGGCCCAGGCCGGCACTGCGCCCTGGTGGCGCTGGGAAAGCCAGGTGGACGGGCGGTTGGTGTGCTCGCAGTGGCCGCCAGGGGAGGGCTGGAAGAAGTTTGCCGGGCCCTTCACCAACGGTGGCTGTCGCGAACCTTGAGTGGGTCGGTACAGGTTTGCCGCCATCGGCAACCCGGCGCCGGATAACCGGCGTCACCCCATCCGCAAAACCCCGAAAAGGCCCGTATTTACGGGCTTTTTCATGAATTCGAAAAGTTGGTTCGGAACTTGCTTTAGTGCTTGCACAGCAACGGCAGGCGGCAAACGCCGGCCAGTGCAGCGGAGGATGACTGTGGACAAGATGCTTTACGTGGCCATGACCGGCGCCAGCCAGAACGCGCTGGCGCAGAAGGCCCACGCCAACAACCTGGCGAACATTTCCACCAACGGTTTTCAGCGCGACCTGGAGCAGGCGCGCTCGATGCCGGTGTTCGGTGACAGCTTTCCGTCGCGGGCGTTTGCCATGACCGAACGCCCAGCCACTGACTTCAGCGAAGGGCCGATGGTTGAAACCGGCCGTGACCTGGACGTGGCCGTGGCCGGGCAGGGCTTCATCGCCGTGCAGGCACCCGATGGCAGCGAAGCCTATGTGCGCACTGGCAGCCTGAACATCGATGCCCTGGGCGTGCTGCGTGCCGGCAACGGCATGCCGGTGATCGGCAATGGCGGCCCGATCGCCATTCCGCCTGAGCAGAAGGTTGAAGTGGGCGCCGACGGCACCCTGAGCATCCGCTCCATGGGCGAAGGCCCGCGGGTAATGGCCGAGGTTGACCGCATCAAACTGGTCAACCCCGACACCAAGGGCATGACCAAGGGCCTGGACGGTTTGATCCACACCCAGAACGGCCAGCCGGCCGCCGCCGACGTCAACGTGCGGGTGGTGTCGGGCTTCCTCGAAGGCAGCAATGTCAACGCGGTGGAAGAAATGACCTCGGTGCTGGCGCTGTCCCGCCAATTCGAACTGCACGTGAAAATGATGAACGCGGCCAAGGAAGGCGATGAAGCCATGGCGCGTGTTTTGCAAATCGGCTAACCACACTTGAACGGGTGCCGTAAAACAGGCGCACGAGGAGAATACTGATGCTTCCGGCTCTTTGGGTCGCTAAAACCGGCCTGTCCGCCCAGGACACCAACCTGACCGTCATTTCCAACAACCTGGCCAACGTTTCGACCACCGGCTTCAAACGCGATCGCGCCGAGTTCCAGGACCTGCTCTACCAGATCAAGCGCCAGCCAGGCGCGCAGTCCACCCAGGACAGCGAGCTGCCATCGGGCCTGCAGGTCGGTACCGGTGTGCGCATCGTCGGCACCCAGAAGAACTTCCAGACCGGCAGCCTGCAAACCACCGAGAACCCGCTGGACCTGGCGGTCAACGGCCGTGGTTTCTTCCAGGTGCTGCAGCCGGACGGCACGGTTTCGTACACCCGTGACGGCACCTTCCACCTGAACTCCGACGGCCAGGTCGTCACCGCCCAGGGCTTTGCCCTGGAGCCTGCCATCGTCGTGCCGAACAACGCCCAGACCTTCACCGTCGGCCAGGACGGCACCGTGTCGATCACCACCGCCGGCAACGCCGCCGCCCAGGTCATCGGCAACCTGCAAACCGCCGACTTCATCAACCCGGCCGGCCTGCAGGCCATCGGTGACAACCTGTTCCTGGAAACCGCCTCCAGCGGCGCGCCGCAGGTCGGCACCCCGGGCCTGAACGGCTTCGGCACCACCCTGCAGCAAACCCTGGAAAACTCCAACGTCAGCACCGTGGAAGAGCTGGTGAACATGATCACCACCCAGCGCGCCTACGAGATGAACTCCAAGGTCATCTCCACCGCCGACCAGATGCTGTCGTTCGTTACCCAGCAGCTCTGAAGCCTGGTAGCCCAGGTTCTGGTTCTACTCCCGTTACACCGTGAGGTATGTGTCATGAAGCGTTTGTTGTCCGTGTTCGCCCTGGGGGGGGCGGTTGTCCTGGCAGGTTGCGTCGCCCCGACGCCCAAGCCGAACGACCCGTATTACGCGCCGGTTCTGCCGCGCACCCCGCTGCCGGCGGCCGCCAACAACGGTTCGATCTACCAGGCCGGTTTCGACCAGAACCTGTACACCGACCGCAAGGCGTTCCGCGTGGGTGACATCATCACCATCACCCTGAACGAGAAGACTTCGGCGAGCAAGAACGCCGGGTCCCAGGTCGCCAAGACCAGCAAGACCGACATCGGACTGACCTCGCTGTTCGGCGCATCGCCCAACACC
Organism: Pantoea sp. Tr-811; assembly: GCF_011752535.1. Lineage (NCBI taxonomy): Bacteria > Pseudomonadati > Pseudomonadota > Gammaproteobacteria > Enterobacterales > Erwiniaceae > Pantoea > Pantoea sp. Tr-811. Next base: position 37,926 of record NZ_VWXJ01000019.1, on the reverse strand, counting down.
AACAACCCGTTCGGCGGCGGTGACCTGTCGCTGGAAGCCGGCTACAGCGGCGACCGCGCCACCAAGGGCGACAGCAAGGCCACCCAGGGCAACACCCTGACCGGTTCCATCACCGTCACCGTGGCCGAAGTGCTGCCCAACGGCATCATCGCCGTGCGCGGCGAGAAGTGGATGACCCTGAACACCGGTGAAGAACTGGTGCGCATTGCCGGCCTGGTGCGCGCCGACGACATCGCCACCGACAACACCGTGCCGTCCACCCGTGTGGCCGACGCGCGCATCACCTATTCGGGCACCGGCTCGTTCGCCGATGCCAGCCAGCCCGGTTGGCTGGACCGCTTCTTCCTGAGCCCGCTTTGGCCCTTCTGAGTACGGATGAACATGTTCAACGTAAGGCAGCTGATTGCCGCGACCCTGCTCCTGTCCTGTGCCTTCGGTGCCCATGCCGAGCGCCTGAAGGACATCGCCAGCATTTCTGGCGTGCGTTCCAACCAGTTGATCGGCTATGGCCTGGTGGTGGGGCTCAACGGCACGGGTGACCAGACCACCCAGACGCCGTTCACCCTGCAAACCTTCAACAACATGCTGTCGCAGTTCGGCATCAAGGTGCCGGCAGGTTCGGGCAACGTGCAGCTCAAGAACGTCGCTGCGGTGTCGGTGCACGCCGACCTGCCGGCGTTCGCCAAGCCGGGGCAGGTGATCGACATCACCGTGTCGTCGATCGGTAACTCCAAGAGCCTGCGTGGCGGCAGCCTGCTGATGACCCCGCTCAAGGGCATCGACGGCAACGTCTACGCCATCGCCCAGGGCAACCTGGTGGTCGGCGGCTTCGACGCCGAAGGCCGCGACGGCTCGAAGATCACCGTCAACGTTCCGTCGGCCGGGCGCATTCCCGGCGGCGCTTCGGTCGAGCGTGCGGTGCCGAGCGGCTTCAACCAGGGCAATACCCTGACCCTGAACCTCAACCGCCCGGACTTCACCACGGCCAAGCGCATCGTCGACAAGGTCAACGACCTGCTCGGCCCAGGCGTGGCCCAGGCCGTGGACGGCGGTTCGGTGCGCGTTACCGCGCCGATGGACCCGAGCCAGCGCGTGGATTACCTGTCGATCCTGGAAAACCTCGAGGTCGACCCGGGCCAGGCCGTGGCCAAGGTCATCATCAACTCGCGTACCGGCACCATCGTCATTGGCCAGAACGTCAAGGTGTCGCCGGCGGCGGTCACCCACGGCAGCCTGACCGTGACCATCACCGAAGACCCGATCGTCAGTCAGCCGGGGCCGTTCTCCAACGGCCAGACCGCCGTGGTGCCGCGCTCGCGGGTCAACGCGCAACAGGAAGCCAAGCCGATGTTCAAGTTCGGCCCGGGCACCACGCTGGATGAGATCGTCCGGGCGGTGAACCAGGTCGGCGCAGCACCGGGCGACCTGATGGCGATCCTCGAAGCCCTGAAGCAGGCCGGCGCGTTGCAGGCCGACCTGATCGTGATCTGAGGACGCGGCCGATGAATTCGAAAAGCCTGGTGTCCAGCCACGCCGACAGCGGCGCCTACACCGACCTCAACCGCCTGAGCTCGCTCAAGCATGGCGACCGCGACAGCGACGCCAACGTGCGCAAGGTGGCCCAGGAGTTCGAGTCGCTGTTCGTCAGCGAAATGCTCAAGGCCTCGCGCAAGGCCAGTGACGTGCTGGCCGACGACAACCCGATGAACACCGAGACGGTCAAGCAGTACCGCGACATGTACGACCAGCAGCTGGCCGTGAGCATGTCCCGCGAAGGCGGCGGTATTGGCTTGCAGGATGTGCTGGTGCGCCAGCTGTCGAAGAACAAGGCTACGCCCGCCAACACCAGCCCGTTCCCGCGCATCGAAGGCAATGCGCCGGCGCTGTGGGGCAACAAGGTGGCCGAGCCGGTGCGGGCCCAGGCCAGTGCCACCCGCAACGACGTTGCGGCGCTCAATTCGCGGCGCCTGGCACTGCCCAGCCGGCTCACCGACCGCCTGCTGGCGGGCATCGTGCCGTCGGCCACTGGCGCCGATGCCACCACCAATACCGCCGCCGTGCCGGCCCGTGACGGGCAGCAGGTGGCCCGGGCCATCGCCATCCCGGACAACGGCCTGCGCATCACCGGCCGCGCCGTGGCGCAGCCGCCGCTGGCGCCGAAGAAAGCCTTCAGCGACAGCGACGACTTCGTCGCCACCATGCTGCCAATGGCCGAGCAGGCCGCCAAGCGCATCGGCATCGACCCCCGTTACCTGGTGGCCCAGGCCGCCCTGGAAACCGGCTGGGGCAAATCGGTGATGCGCAACAGCGACGGCAGCAGCAGCCACAACCTGTTCGGCATCAAGGCCAGCGGCAACTGGGAAGGCGATTCGGCGCGTGCGATCACCAGCGAATTCCGCGATGGCCAGTTCGTCAAGGAAACGGCGTCGTTCCGTTCCTACGACTCCTACCAGGACAGTTTCCACGACCTGGTGAACCTGTTGCAGAACAATTCGCGCTATCAAGATGCCGTGAAGTCGGCCGATAACCCAGAACAATTCGTGCGAGAACTGCAAAAGGCCGGGTACGCCACCGACCCGAGCTATGCCAGCAAGATCTCGCAGATCGCAAAGCAGATGAAGTCGTACGAGAGCTACGCAGCACTCGGGACCGCAACGAAACTTTAAGGGTATGGAACCATGGCGAGTCTGATCAATATTGGCATGTCGGGGCTTGGCGCCGCGCAATCGGGGATGTACACCCTCGGTAACAACATCGCCAACGCCGACGTCGAAAGCTACTCGCGCCAGCAGAACGTGCAGACCACCAAGGGCGCGCAGCAGGTTGGCCAGGTGTTCATCGGCACCGGCACCACCCTGGCCGACGTGCGTCGGGTGTACAACGCATTCCTTGAGAACCAGCTGCGTACCACCACCTCGCTGAGCAGCGACGCCAGTTCCTACCTGAGCCAGATCGACCCGCTGGACACCGCCCTGTCGAGCAGTGACACCGGCATCACCGCCGCCCTGCAAAGCTTTTTCAGCGCCATGCAGGACGCCGCCGCCAAGCCCACCGAGGACGCCTCGCGCCAGCTGCTGCTGACCAGCGCGCAGTCCTTGGCCAAGCGCTTCAACACCCTGTCGTCGCAGCTGAACCAGCAGAACAGCACGATCAACGCCAACATGGCGTCGATCGCCGACAAGGTCAACGCGCTGACCAAGTCGATTGCCGACCTCAACGGCCAGATCTCCAAGATGACCGCCGTCAACGGCCAGCCCAACGACCTGCTCGACCAGCGCGATGGCGCGGTGCGCGAGCTGTCGTCGCTGATCGGCGCCGACGTGGTGGAGCAGAAGAACGGCAACTACGACATCTACCTGAAGAACGGCCAGGCCCTGGTGCTGGGCAACACCACCCAGACCATCGGTGTAGAACCGAGCGCCACCGACCCGACCCGCATGAGCCTGATCCTCAACCGCGGCTCGACCAAGATGGACATCACCAACAGCACCACCGGCGGTGAGCTCGGTGGGCTGATCCGCTACCGCAAGGAAACCCTCGACCCTGCGCTCAACGAGCTCGGTCGCGTGGCCCTGGTGGTGGCCGATGCCATCAACAGCCAGCTGGCCCAGGGCATCGACAAGAACGGTGACTTCGGCTCGACGCTGTTCGCCGATATCAACAGTGCGGCGGCCATCAGCCAGCGCAGCATTGCCAAGAGCGGCAACAGCGCAGGCTCGGGCAACCTGGACGTGACCATCAAGGACACTGGCAAGCTGACCACCAGCGACTACCAGGTGACCTTCAACAGCGCCAAAGAATACACCGTGCGCAAGCTGCCCGACGGCACCGACATGGGCACCTACAGCCTCGATGACGACCCGGCGCCGGTGATCGACGGCTTCAGCCTGTCGCTCAATGGTGGCGGCCTGAGTGCCGGTGACAGCTTCAAGATCACCCCGACGCGCAATGCCGCGGGCGCTATCGACACCGTGCTGACCGACCCCAAGCGCCTGGCGCTGGCTGCACCGCTGACCGCCGCCAGCGGCTCGGGCAACAAGGGCACCGGCGTGATCAGCCAGCCGACCCTGACCTCGCAACTGGACATCTACGACGCCGCCCAGCGTGCGCAACTGCAAACCGGCCTGAAGAATTCGACCCCGGTCAAGTTGGTGTTCGGCGATGACACCGCCTCGCCCCAGGCGTACACGATGTACGACGCCCAGGGCAACAACATCGGCAGCGGCACGATCATTCCGGGCCAGGAAAACAAGCTGTCGCTGTCGGTGCCGATGGTCGATGCCAACGGCAACTCGCTGGGCAGCAGCTTCACCTTCGACATGAGCGTGTCGGGCGCGCCGAAAAATGGCGACAGCTACACCGTGTCGCTGACCGCGGCGGGCTCTGCGGACAACCGCAACAGCCAGTCGGTGATCGACCTGCAGACCAAGTCCACCGTCGAGGTGGGCGCCGACGGCAAGGGCATCAGCTTTACCGATGCCTACGCCAAGCTGGTGTCCAACGTCGGCGGCAAGGCCGGCCAGGCGCAGATGGACAGCGACGCCACCACGGCGCTGCAGAAGTCTGCAGTGGAGGCGCGCAATGGCGTGTCTGGCGTGTCGATCGACGAAGAGACCGGCAACCTGATCAAGTTCCAGCAGTACTACACCGCGTCGTCGCAGATCATCAAGGCGGCCCAGGAAACCTTCGCCACCCTGATCAACAGTCTTTAAGGAGCCGTAGATCGTGAGCGTACGCATCTCTACTTCGCAGTTCTATAACACCAACCAGGCCAACTACCAGAGCAACTTCGCCAAGACGGTGCAGACCCAGCAGGAAGCCAGCGATGGCATCCGCGTGCGCTCGGCCAAGGATGACCCGGTGGGGGCGGCGCGGTTGCTGCAGCTGGAACAGCAGCAGAACATGCTCAAGCAGTACAACAGCAACATCACCAGCGTGCGTAATGCCCTGGGCACCGCCGAGAGCACGTTGGACTCGATCGGCAAGATTCTGCAACGGGTCAATGAACTGGCGATCAGCTCCGGCAACGCCTCGTTCACCGACTCCGACCGCAAGTCCAACGCCGACGAACTGGCGTCGCTGGAAGACCAGCTGTTTTCGCTGATGAACAGCAAGGATGAGAACGGCAAGTACCTGTTCTCGGGTTCCAAAGGCGATACGCCACCTTACGTGCGTAATTCCGACGGCACCTACAGCTACCAGGGCGACCAGGGCAAGCTGAACCTGCAGGTGGGCGATATGCTCACCCTGGCGGCCAACGAGACCGGCTACGATGCGTTCGAGCAGGCACTCAACACCAGCCGTAGCCAGACCACCCAGACCGCACCGTCCCCCGACGATGGCCGCGTCAGCCTGTCCAATGGCCAGGTTTCGGGCAGCTCGACCTACAACGACCGCTTCCGCAGCGGCGAGCCGTACACCATCGAGTTCATCAGCAGCACCGAATTCAAGATCACCGACGCCAACAACAATGACGTCACCCTCGAAGCCAGCCAGGGCGGCAAGTTCGACCCCAATGGCAGCAACACCACCGTGAGCTTCCGCGGTGTCGACCTGCGCCTGGACATCACCTACAAGGACGGCGACAAGGGCAACGAGGACGCGGTCATTGCCGGGCATACCTTCACCTTGAGTTCCAAGGCCGACGAGGTGTCTGGCACCCGTAGCCCAGGTAACACGTCCACCGAGCAGATCACCAGCGCAACCATCACCGACCAGGCTGCCTACAAGGCCGCTTTCCCGGCCGGCGGAGCCGTGCTCAAGTTCACCGGCACCAACACCTTCGAGTTGTACGCATCGCCGGTCAGTGCCGACAGCCGGCCGGTGGCTTCGGGCACCCTGGGTGGCCCGAACGGCACCACCGCCACTGCAGCAGGTGTCAGCTTCGAGTTGTCCGGTGCGCCGGCAGCCGGTGACTCGTTCGGGGTCAAGGTCGACACCCACCAGACCCAGAACATTCTGGACACCATTGGCAAGCTGCGCACCGCCCTGAGCACCCCACAGGACAGCGACCCGGCAGCCCGGCAGAACTTCCTGGCGTCGCTGGATTCGGCCATTGGCAACATTGCCAGCGGCATCAACCAGGTGTCGTCGTCGGTCAGTGCCATTGGTGGTCGTGGCCAGGCGCTGGATGTCCAGGCCGAAACCAACGAAGCCATCGGCACCGAGAACACCAAGACGCAAAGCTCGATCCGCGAAAGCGACCCGGCCGAAGTGATGGTGCGCCTGCAGATGCAGACCAACATGCTCCAGGCCTCGCTGCAGGCTTATGCCAAGGTCGCGGGCCTGTCGCTGGTCAACTACATCTGATTGAGCCTGGGCGTTCGCCTGCGCATCACACGAGGGTACCCCGGCAACGGCCGAACGGCCCTGCAGCGGTACCCTCGTGTCGTTTGGGGCGCGAGGGCCTGCCGAATTCTTCAGCGCAACACAGTTTCCCATCAAGGTCGTCATCGTGACTGAGCAGCCACTTGTCAGCATCGCCATCCCGGCATTCAGTGCCGAATTCTTCCGTGGCACCCTGGCCAGCGCCCTTGCCCAGAATTACCCGAACCTGGAAATCATCGTTTGCGATGACAGCGCCGACGGCCAGATCGAAGCCATCTGCGTGGAAATGGCAGCGCGGGCGAGCGTGCCGCTGCGCCATGTCCGCAACCCGTCCCGGTTGGGCTTTGCCCGCAACCTGCAGGCCTGCCTGGAGCAGGCCAATGGCGAACTGATCAAGTTCCTGTGCGATGACGACCTGTTGCTCGACAGTTGCATCAGCCGCCAGGCCGAGGTCATCAGCCGTTGGCCGCAGGTCAGCATGGTGATTGCCCAGCGGCTGATCTGTTCGGCCGATGACATCCTGCTGCCATCGCGCACACTCAATAGCGTGATCGCCCCGCAAAGTGCGGTGCTGGTGGGTACCGACCTGCTGGCAAGCATCACCGACAATGTGCCCAACCTGTTTGGCGGGCTCAGCCATGCCCTGTTCCGCCGCGACCAGGTGGAGGCGTACCTGGCCCAGTTGGTGATGGCTGGCGAAGGCTTCGCGGCGCGCCTTGACCTGGCCCTGTACGCCTGCCTGTTGCGGCGCGGGCACCTGGCGAGCCTGGAGCAGATCCTCAGCATCGAGCGGCTGCATGCCGGGCGCCTCAGCCATCACTCCAGCATGACCGAGGCCTACAAGGTCGAAACACAGTGGTTGGCACAGATGCTGGCGGCCAGCACCGGCGAGGCAGCACCTGCCAATGGCTGGGTACGCTACCTGCCGCTGGACGCCTACGCGGGCGATCTTAGCCAAGGCTGGGAAGAGTTCGATATCCGGCGCTTCTACGCCGGGCAGGTGGCCAACATCATTCAGCAGGTCGGCAGCCATGCACTGAGCTTTGCCGAACTCTACAGCGACTGGTTGGAGTGCCGCGACCTTTCCCCTGGGCAGCTGCGGTTATTGCCCAAGCGCATCGAACAGTGGCCGTCCCGGCCGCGCATCGTACCGGTGGTGTGGTGCGAGCCGGGCGATGAGCCGGCGCTGCGCGCTACCCTCGACAGCCTGGCGGTGCAATCCTACGCCGCGGCCTCGGTTGTGGTCCTGGCTCCGGAAGGCTTTGCCAGGGTGGACGCTGCCCAGGTGCAGTACCTGCCGCTTCACGGCAGCGGCTTCGAACACCTCAACCCATGGCTGGCCGCGCCGGCCCGTGCCGATTGGGTGTTGCTGCTGCGCGCCGGCGACCGCCTGCACCCTCACGCGCTGGTAATCATGGCCGAACGCATGGCGCTGCGCAGCGAAAGCCAATGCCTGTATGTCGATGAGGACACCTTCGACGGCCTTGCCCCCGGGAACCCGATCTTCAAGCCCGACTTCAACCTCGACCTGATGCGCAGCGTGCCCTATGTGGGGCGAGTGCTGGCGTTCCAGTGCGCGCAGTTGCAGGCGTTGGGCGGTTTCGACCCACAGTTCGGGAGCCTGGCGCCGCACGACCTGCTCTGGCGCATGGTCGAGGCCCATGGCCTGCATGTGGTCGAGCATGTGGCCGAATTGCTGGTGCACTGCCAGGGGGGGTATGCCAGTTGGCTCACCGAAACTGGCGGCCAGCAGCAGGCCGTGCCGGTGGTCGAGGCCCACCTTCGCCGATTGGGTGTGCCGGCTGCAGTGGAAGGCGCCGGTGCCAGCATGGTCGCGCGCATCACCTATCAGCACGAGGCGCCGGCCAGTGTGTCGATCCTGATTCCGGCCGGGGAGCACCTGCACAGCCTCAGGCGCTGCGTGGAGTCGCTGTTCGAGCACACCGGCTACGGCAATTTCGAAGTGTTGCTGATTGCCGAGGGTAACGAGCCCGCTGATGTCGTTGCCTGGCTGTCGGCAATGCGCAGCCTCGGCGGCGCGCTGCGGGTCATCGATAGCCAGGCGCAGGGCAGGGCGGTTGCCTTCAACCAGGCCAGCCTGCAGGCGCGTGGCGATTACCTGGTGTTGCTCGACCCGGATTGTGCATTCATCGACAGCCAGTGGCTCGATACCCTGATGGCGCAGGCCCAGCGCCCCGAAGTAGGCGTGGTCGGGCCGATGCTGTGCGCCGCCGATGGCAAGGTGATCAGTGCTGGCCTGGTGCTGGGGCTGAACAATGGCACCGTCGGCACGCCGTTCACCGGCAGCACCCTGGGCGCCGATGGCTACATGGGGCGCCAGCGCCTGGTACAGAACTGGAGTGCCGTGAGCATCGACTGCCTGGCGGTTCGGCGTGAGCTGTTCGAGGCCTTGGCTGGCCTGGATGCCACGGGCCTTCAGTCAGGCCTGGTGGAAGCCGACCTGTGCCTTCGCGCGCGGGAAATGGGTTACCTGGTCGTGTGGACGCCTTTTGCCAAGGTGGCCAAGTTGTCGGCGCACCGGCCGCTTGCCATTGGCCATGAGGCGGCTGTAGAGGCCAGGGATGTGTTCCACGATCGCTGGCTGGCCCGCGTCGCCCATGACCCTGCGTACAACGACAACCTGAGCCTGAAGATTGCCAATTTCAACCTTGAGCCAGGCTTGCGCAGCGGCTGGGACCCGTTCATCGCACGGGCGATGCCCAGTGTGCTGGCGTTGCCGACCAACACCACCGCCATTGGCCACTATCGGGTCATCCAGCCCTTCACGGAGCTGGAGCGCGCTGGCTGGATCCAGGGCCGTATCAACCATACCACGCCGGGGTTGATCGAACTGGAGCGCGAAAAGCCCGATGTCCTGGTGCTGCAGTGCCGCTACACGCCGGCCAATATCAGGGAGATGGCGCGTTTCAAGCGCTTCTCCAATGCCCGGCGAATCTACGAGTTGGATGACTACATCATCGCGCCGCCGAAAAAGAACGATCACGCCCGCAACCTGCCGGGCAACATCGGTGAGCTGGTCGCCCAAGGGATCGCCCTGTGTGATCGCGTGGTGTGTTCCACCGAGCCACTGGCCGATGCCTTGTCGAACCTGCACGACGATATCCGCGTGGTGCCCAACATGCTTTGCGCCGAGCTGTGGGCGGGCTTGACCAGCCAGCGCCAGACCAGCATTCGCCCGCGCGTGGGCTGGGCCGGCGGCACCAGCCACCGGGGTGACCTGGAGCTGTTGCTGGAGGTGGTCAGGACCCTCGCCAGCGAGGTCGACTGGGTGTTCTTCGGCATGTGCCCGGAACCGCTTCGGCCTTATGTGAAGGAATTTCACCCGGCGATCTCCATGGCCGACTACCCGCGCAAGCTGGCCAGCCTGAACCTCGACCTGGCGCTGGCACCGTTGGAGCAGAACCTGTTCAACGACTGCAAGAGCAACCTGCGCCTGCTTGAGTACGGCGCCTGCGGCTTCCCGGTGATCTGCAGTGATTCCAAGGCCTACGCAGGCTACCTGCCGTGCACCCGGGTGAAAGGCAACACCACCGAACACTGGCTGGATGCGATCCGCATGCACCTGGCCGACCCGCAAGCCAGCTATCGCCAGGGCGATGCCCTGCGCGAGGCGGTGCTGCAGGACTACATGCTGATGCCGCACCATTTGCAGCATTGGGCCAACGCCTGGCTGGCGGACTGATACGAGGCGCAGGCGCGAGCTTGTGTCGTAATGACAATTGAACAGGTGCTTTATGATCGAAACAGCAATCGGCTCGCGCAACGATGTGACCGTGGTTCTGCTGGGGCAGGATCAGGCGGATAACCTTGCCCGGGCACAGCATTACCATCGCCAGGCCGGCGTGCCTTGCACGGGGCTGGCAGTGCAGCCTGAGGCCGGTGACCTTTCCCAGCGCCTGGCGCATCTGCTGGATCAGCTGACGACCCCGTTCGTGATGCTCGCCGCCGACGCCGACTTCGTATTGGCCAGCGCCCTGGACAACGCAGCGGCATGCCTGGGTGAGCAGGCCCAGGCGGTGGCAGCGCAAGGCTATGCCCTGGGGTACGCGCCAGGTAATGGCCTGGTGGCCTATCACCGGGTCGGTTCGGCCTTTGCGCCGCTGGCACAGGACAATGCCCGCGCCAGGCTGGCCCAGTATGCCGAAGCCGGCCAGCAAGCCTGGCGTGCCGTGGTGCGGGTAGCGAACCTCAAGGCTGCCCTGGCCACCTTGCCTGAGGGCCTGGATGCAAGTGCATGGCGCATAGGCTTGTCGTTCGCGCTGCTGGCCCAGGGCGCGTTCGTGCAATTGCCCCAGGTCGACGTGGTGCTGGAGCATGGGGTTGCGAGCGACAGCCCGGTAGCCCGTGACGAACGCCTGACCCAGTTGGTGCGCACGCTGCGCCAGTGGGACGGCGAGCAGTTGGCGGTATGTGACGACGAAGCCGGTTTTGCCGTGCTCAATGCCTTTGTGCGCAACACCAGCGACGCCGAGGCGCCGCTGATTTTCAGCTCGCGCTGGAGCAGCGTCATCGACGACCCGGAGCGCGAGTTCGAGCCGCGCCAGGACGTTCGCCTGCCGTATTACAACGGCGAGCTGTTTGCCCAACTGACGGCACTGGAGTTCCTTTGCCACGCCTGGCCGACCAGCCGCCAGCATGTGCATGCGCTAGAAGGCGTGTGGGTACGCCAGCGCGAACTGCTGCAGGAACACCCCAACGATACCACCGAGAGCCTGCAGCATCGTTACTGGCAAGCGCTGGCCTTGGGGCTGTTCAGCGCCGACGTCGGCCGGCGCCTGTTGTCGACGCTCAGCGATGATGCCCGCGTGCGGGAGATGAACGACTGGCTGGGGCGCCTTGAGCAAGTGCCGGGCAGTGACCTTGCCCAGCGTCTGCAAGGCACCGTATCGGGCCAACTGATCGAGGCGATTGCCGCCGCTACCCCGGATGAAGTCGGCCGCCGGCGTGTGCTTGCGCACCTTGCCAAGCACCCGGCTACGCAGATTGCCTTCGTCGTGCTTGACCTGGAAAACGATGACGCAAGCCTGCAGGCGACCTTCGACAGCCTGCTGGCAAGCGGCCTGCGCAATTTCAAGTTGCTGGTGCTCAAGGCTGGCAAGCCGCCCGCCATCACCACCGCGCGCGATACCCTGCATTTCATCCAGGTCAGCGAAAGCAATTGGGTGACCCACTTGAACCAGGCGCTGCGCCAATTGCCAAGCGACTGGCTGCTGTTGCTGGAGGCCGGGGATGTCCTGCTCAGTGGCGGCCTGCTGCGTCTGTGCGCCGAAATCAGCGAGGCGCCTGGTTGCCTGGCCATCGCTGCCAACGAAGTGCATCGCGATGCCGACGGGCGCCTGCTCGACGTGGTGCGCCCAGGCGCCGACCTGGACCTGCTGCGCAGCCAACCAGGCTTGATGTCGCGGCACTGGCTGGTGCGTCGTGAGGCGGTTGTGGAGCTGGGCGGTTACAGCGAAACCCACCGTAACGCGCTGGAGCTCGACCTGCTGCTGCGCCTGGTAGAAGCGCACGGGCTCGCCAGCCTGGCACACATGGATGATCTGCTGGTCATTGGCCGGCAGGCCTCGCCGGCGCTGCCCCTGGCGGCGCAGACCGTGCTCGGCCGGCACCTGACGCAGCTGGGCTACCGCAGCCAGGTCAGCGACCAGGGCACCTCCGGCCTGGTGGTGGATTTCCGCCATGACGGCACGCCGCTGGTCAGCATCCTGCTGGCCTACGAGGGCGACGTGGCGCAGTTGCAGGCTTGCCTGACGTCGGTGCTGCAGCGTACCCGTTACCCGCGCTACGAAGTGCTGCTGGCGTGCGCCAGCGATCAATTCGACATCGAAAGCGATGCCGCCAAGGCCCTGGCAGGGCGCGTGCGCCTGTTGGCGGGGGAGGCGGGGGCCTCGCGTGAAGCCCTGTTGAACCTGGCGGCCAGCCAGGCGCGTGGCGAATACCTGGTGCTGTTGTCGGCACGTTGCAACGTGATCACCCCGGCCTGGATCGAAGGCCTGCTCAATGAAGCTCAGCGGCCGGAAGTCGGGGTTGTCGGTGCGCGCCTGTTCGCCACCGACGGCACCTTGGCCCATGCCGGTTATCAACTGCTCGCCGGGCCGCAGGTGCTTCAGCCCTGGGAGGGGTTGCCGGCCGAGCAAGTGGCCAGGCAGCGCTGGTTGTCCTCGGTGCGCAGCTGCGCGGCGGTGTCCGGAGACTGCCTGATGGTGCGCAAGTCGGTCTTTGAACACTGTGCAGGGCTGCAGGCGCAGCCCGGTGCCGACATCGACCTGTGTCTGGGTGTTCGCGATGCCGGCCTGATGGTGGTGTGGACACCGCGTTCGCAGCTGTTGGTTCATTCGCGCCCAGGCGCCGAACATGCCAATACCGGGGCGGCGGTAGCCGCACGCTGGCCGGCCGCCTTCAGCGACCAGATGCCGTTCGATGGCCGCGCATTCAGCGCTGACCGGCTGGCATGGTTGGGCCAGTTGGCGTAGCCGTTGCAGCTGGCGCGGGAATTGCAAAAGCCGGGTTAATGACCCGGCTTTTTCATGTCCGGTGGCAACTTATTGACAGGCCCGGGGCGTGAGAAGCGTGCTGGATGGGATGAGTGATGCAAAAGAAAGTGGCTGTGCTGCAGTCCAACTACATTCCCTGGAAGGGGTACTTTGACCTGATCCGCAGTGTCGATGCGTTCGTGTTCTACGACGATGTGCAATACACCCGTCGTGACTGGCGCAACCGCAACAAGATCAAGACCGCCCAGGGTGAGCATTGGTTGACGGTGCCGGTGAAGAACAAAGGGCGCTTCGAGCAACTGATCAACGAGGTCGAGATCAGCGACCCCCACTGGGCCGAGCAGCACTGGAAGACGATTGCCATGAGTTACCGTCGCGCGGCCTGCTTCGACATGATGGAAGGCCGCATCCGCGCGTTGTATGAGCAGGCGGGCCGGCTCGATCACCTGTCGGCCATCAACCAGTTGTTCATTGCCGGCCTGTGCCCCTTGCTGGGTATCCACACCCCGTTGTACCGCTCCGAGGAACTGGGCAAGGCAGACGGGCGCAACGAGCGCTTGATTCACCTGTGCCAAGCAGTGCAGGGCAGCCATTACCTGTCGGGCCCCGCAGCCAGTTGCTACCTCGATGAAGCGGCCTTTGCCACCGCCGGGCTTGAGGTGTCGTACATGAGTTATGCCGGTTACCCCGAGTACCCGCAAGTGCACGGTGAGTTCCAGCATACGGTGAGCGTGATTGACCTGCTGTTCAACACCGGAACCGACGCCGTCACCTTCCTGGAGCGTCGGGCTGCCTGAAGGGCGGGCTTTGCTGATGGCCTTTTTGTGATTGGAACCAGGAGTTCAACGATGTCGAATGCCGCGCTGCCGGATGCCCCTTCGCACGAACACGCGCTGGCGCGCCTGCGGTTGATGTTTGCCAAACCGGAGCATCCGTACTACATCTATGCGCCGGATTACCGCGAAACCTCCTCCGGTATCGTCTCGATGCATTACCTGTGTCACCTGTTGAACCTCAACGGGCGTGAGGCCTACGTCCAGGGTGCGCAGGTGTTCAACCCGGAGCTCAAGACGCCGCGGCTCGACGCTGCCACGGCCGAGCGTCACAAGCAAGCAGGCAAGGTGCCGATTGCGGTGTACCCGGAAGTGACCCCGGGCAACCCGCTGAACCTGGCGGTCGTTGCCCGTTTCCTGCTGAATTTTGAAGGGTTCATCTCCGGCAAGCCCATGGATGCGCGGGTGGACGACCTGTTCTTCTACTACGCCCCGCGCCTTGCCGAACACCATGGCAACCCAGGTGCTGATCTGCTGTGCCTGCCAACCATCGACATCGAGCGGTTCTGTGCCGGCAGCACCCAAGGTCCGCGCCAAGGCTGTTACCTGTATCAGAACCGTCACCCGCTGGAGCAAATCGACTACAGCCTGCTGCCCGCCGGCATCGAGCTGCTGAGCATTGCCAAGGCGCTGACGCTGCCTGAGCTGGCCGCCGTGCTGCGCAAGGCTGAGGTGCTGTATACCTATGAATGGTCGATGACCTGCGTCATGGCCGTGTTGTGTGGATGCCCGGTGATCTTCATGCCGGGCGTGGGGATCGACCGAACCTTCCTGGAAAACAGCTTTTTCGGGTGTGTCGGCTTTGCCCTGTTCGATGAGCCCGACGCGCTGGAACTGGCCAGGTCCAGCCTCGACCAAGCCTTGCCGCGCTACGTCGAGCGCACTGCGCCCTTTTGGCAGCAGCTCGATACCTTCATTGCCAAGACTCAACAGGCAGCCCGGCGCGAGGAACAGGGCAACCGCCTGGGCATGCTCGACTGGCTGCGCCAGCGCTACCCGCGACCGGGGCAAGGGCGCGTGCTCGAAGAACGCCTGGCCAGCCCGACAGCGCCCAGCCTTGCGGTGCTGGTGAAGGATAACGGTAATCCCCTGGCGCTGGCCGATACCCTGCACAGCCTGGCGCGTGGCTTGCACCGCCGCGTGCAGGTGACGGTACTGGGCGGCCCGGAGCGCGCCGCCGATACCGTGCAGTGGTTGCCCTGCGACCCGCAGCAGCCGGTTGCCGCGCTCAATGGTTGGCTGGCATCGACCACCTGTGACTGGTTCATGCTGGTTGATGCGGGGGCGTGTTTCATTCCCAGCGGCCTGCTGGTGACGGCGGTCGAGTTGCTCGATGCCCCCACGCACTGCCTGGCGGCATTCGCGGATGAAGCCCTGCGCCGGGAAGATGGCACGGTCGAATTGCTGCTTCGCCCAGGCTTGAACCTGGACTTGCTGCTCGGCTACCCGGCCGGTTTGTCGGCACACTGGTGGTACCGGCGCGAGTCCCTGCTCGGGCAGGGAGGCTTCGCTGCTGGCGTTGGCAGCGCGTTCGAATTCGAATACCAACTGCGCGTGCTCAGTGAGCAGGGCCTTGACCGTGTAGCCCATGTGAGCGAGCCCCTGCTGATTGTCGACACGCCTGCCCGCCCCCAGGGCGAAGACGAACAAGCCGTCATCCTCGCGCACTTGCGCGGGCGCGGCTACGCCGACGCCCAGGTTCACCCTGTCGAGGTGGCCAACGGCGGCTACCGTATCGAATACAGCCGGCCGGCCAAGGCCGGGGTCAGCATCCTCATCTACCTGGACGGGCAGCTGGCCCAGTACCAGCGGTGCCTGGAAAGTGTGCTGGCCAATACTGCCCACGGCGATTACGAATTGCTGCTGATCGAGCCTGGCAACGACGACCCGGCATTGCTGGCCTGGTTGGACATGCTTGGGCAACTGGATGAGGTGGCACTGCAGGTGCTGCGCTTCGAACCCGGCCAGGCACGCGCGGCGATGTGCAATGCGGCTGCTCAGGAAGCGAGGGGCGATTACCTGGTGTGGCTCGATGCCCGTGCCAGTGTGATGGATCGTGGCTGGTTGCAGGCGCTGCTCAACCATGCCCAGCGCCCGGAAGTGGGCGCCGTGGGTGGCAAGTTGCTGGGCAGCGCCGGCGAAGTTCGCCAGGCAGGGCTGGTGCTGGGGTTGGGCGGCACGGCCGGGCCTGCCTTCGAGGGGATGGCGGCCTCTGCCAGCGGCTACCTGGGCCAACTGTGGCTGGCGCGCAACTGTTCGGCGGTCGGCGCTCAATGCCTGATGATTCGACGTGCGCTGTTTTTCGAGGCCGGTGGCTTCGACGCAGACCAACTGCTGGCGCCCTGGAGCGACCTGGACCTGTGCCTGAGGCTGGCCCAGGGTGGCTACCTGAACGTATGGACCCCGTATGTGCGGGTGCTGCTCGATGACGAGCCGGCGCCGCTGCATAGCGCCGAGCAGGAGGATGCCCTGTACGCACGCTGGCTCCCGCGTCTGGCCCATGACCCGGCCTACAACGGCAATTTCTCGCTGCGCGGCGGCGCCAGTTTCACCCTGGAAAACAACGGCCTGACCTGGCGGCCTTTGAAACACTGCGTGCCAAATGTACTCGCCTGCGTGGCTGATCGGCAGGGCATTGGCCGGTCGCGGTTGATCGAGCCATTCAGGGCGCTGCGCGATGAAGGCTGCCTGGAGGGTGCGCTGACCAACGGTTTGCCGAACCCGGTAGAGATCGAGCGCGTAAACCCGGCCAGCGTGGTCTTCCAGCGGCCACTTGCCGATAGCCAGCTGTTGGCCTTGCGCCGTCTCAGCGCATTCTCCACGGCGTTCAAGGTGTATGACCTCGATGGCTATTTGCCAGAGATGGAACTGGGCGAAAACTGGAGCGCCGACGAGCTGCTGCTGCGTTTGCGCCAGGGCATGATGCAGGCCGACCGGGTCCTGGTGCCCAGCCAGGCACTGCTGGAGTTGCTGCAAGATGAGCATGAGGATGTGCGCCTGCTGGAAGGGGCGCTGCCGGTTAGCTGGGGCGCCCTGCGTGGTCAACGGGGCAAAGGCGCCAAGCCGCGTGTGGGCTGGCAGGGCTGCAAGGATGTGGGCCTGTTGGCCGAAGTGGTGCCAGCACTGGCGGATGAAGTCGAGTGGGTCGTGCTGGGTGACTGCCCGGCCGAGCTGCGGCCATTGCTGAGTAGCTGCCAGCCGGCCGTTGGGCAGGACCAGCTGGCCTTGCACCTGTTGGCGCTGGACCTGGACCTGGCCCTGGTGCCCATGGCCGACACCTTGGGCAATGCCTGCTCGGGCGACATGCGTGTGCTGCAGCACGCAGCCTGTGGGCATCCGGTCATCTGCAGCCGTGTGCCCGGTTTCACCGGTAGCCAGGCGCTGCCGCTGACGCAGGTACACAACGACCCGGCCGACTGGATCCGCGCGATTCGCCTGCACCTGGACGATCGTCAGGCCTCGGCATGCCTGGGTGATGCACTCCAGGCCAGGGTCCGCGAGAACTGGTTGCTCGATGGCGAGCGTTTACAAACATGGCGGCGTGCCTGGCTGGCCGACTAGGCGCCGCAGGCATGGTTTTTTGACCTGGACGGACTTCGATTCCGATCCCAAGCTCGAACGGGGCACACATGACGAACACTCTGGATACTTTCATCGGCGCGTACAGCGATAGCTTCGGTTACGCCTATGACAACAACATCATGCTCAACTGGTACCCGCGGCGGATCATGGAACTGTGTGGCCCGCAGAACACGTTGCTTGAGCTGGGCATTGGCCACGGTTTCTCGACCAACCGCTTTTCCCGCTACTTCAACGCGCATACCGTGATCGATGGCTCGCCGTCGGTGATCGCGCAGTTTCGGGCGCAGTACCCTGACAGCCCGGCGAACATCGTCGAAGGTTACTTCGAGACGTTCGACACCGAACAACGTTTCGACCTGATCGTCATGGGGTTCGTCCTGGAGCACGTCGAGGACCCTCAGGTGGTATTGCGCAAGTACAAGCAGTACCTTGCGCCAGGTGGCCGTTGCTTCGTACTGGTGCCGAACGCGCAGTCCCTGCATCGGCGTTTCGGTCATGCGGCCGGCCTGCTCGATGACATGATGGTGCTGGGCAAGGGTGACCATGAGCTTGGCCACCTGCGAGCCTACTCCCTGCAGACGCTGACCGAGGAACTGGAGCAGGCGGGGCTGCAGGTGGTGCGCAAGGAGGGGTTGTTCCTCAAGCCTTTCATGACCTCGCAGATGAAGGCGTTGGACCTCAGTGAGGCGATCACCACCGCCATGTGCACCGTTGCGATCGACTACCCCGAGCTCAGCTGTGCGCTGATGCTTGAGGCGACGGTTGGCGACGCATGAACAGCCTGGTCATCGGCAGTACTTCGACCCTGGGCAAGGCCATTGCCCGGTCCCTGGAGCGCTTGGGCCCGGTGAAACGGGCGGGGCGGCGTGACGCCGATATCGCCTTCGACCTGGCCCACCCTGTGCTGCCAACCGGCGATGATCGCTTTGACCTGGTCGTGCATGCCGCTGCCGACTTTGGTGGGCACGAGCCGGATGACCTGCTGCGTGCCGAACAGGCCAACAGCGTCGGCACCCTGGCAGCGTGCCAGTTGGCCGAACGCTACGGGGCGAGGCACTTCATTTTGCTGTCTTCGCGCTGGGCGGCCCATCAACCGGGTGACCCCTACTACGGTATCTATGCACTCTCCAAGCGCCATGCCGAAGAGGTCGCCAGCCTGTACTGCAGCACCCGCGGCATGGCCTTGACCATCCTGCGTATCGGCCAGGTTTACGACAGCGAAGGGCATTGCCGGCCCCAGCAGCCGTTGTTGTACACCATTGCCGACAACGCCGCAGCGGGCAGGGCTGTGCAGATTTTCGGCAACAACGATGCCCGGCGCAGCTACCTGCATGTGCAGGACCTTGCCGAGATCTGCACCCGTGTGGCCGCGCAGGGGGTCGAGGGGTTGCACAACTGCGCGCATCCGCAAGCACCACGCTTGTCTGAAATCGCCCGCGCGGCATTCGAGGCATTCGGCACACCTGAAGAGGTGCAGTTCTTGCCACAAAAAAGCGATATCCCAGACCTGCCACCCTTCGCCTGTGCCAGCGAGCTATTCACGCGCATTGACTACGCCCCGCGCATCGACTTGCGCCAAGGGTTCGAATTGATGAAGGCACACCGGGAGGCGCAGCCATGAAAACCGTCATGGTCACCGGCGTTGGCGCGATCATGGGCTATGGCCTGTTGAAATCGCTGCGTGAGGCCGACCCTTCGATCCGCCTGCTGGGCACCGACATCTATGACGACGCCGTTGGCCGGGCCTGGTGCGATGCGTTCGAGCAGGCGCCGCTGACCGCCAGCGGCGAATATGCGCAATGGTTGCTGGATGTGCTGGCACGCTATGAAGTCGACTTGCTGATTCCCGGCATCGAGCAGGATGTTCACTGGCTTTCGGACCACCGCGCGTTGCTTCGCCAGGCGCGCTGTGAAGTGGCGCTGAACACCCCGCACCTGATTGACCTGTCCCGCGACAAGTGGGCGATGGACCAGGCGCTGGCTGCACTGGGGGACCCCAGTCGAATCCCCAGCGCCCTGGAGGGCGACTTCCAATCGCTGCAGGCTGCCTTCGGCTTGCCGTTCCTGCTCAAGCCGCGCAAAGGCTCGGCGTCCAAGGGGCTGGTCTGGGTTCGGCAGGAGCAGGACTTCAGCGCCAATGCGCCGTTGCTTGGAACGGTATTGATGGCACAACCGATCATTGGCAGCGCGGCGCGTGAGTACACCGTGGCGGTGTTCGCCGATGGCCAGGGCGGCGCCGGGCCGTCCATCGCCTTCCAGCGCAGCCTGGCCTCGGACGGTTCAACCGCCAAGGCGCGGGTATTCCACGATGCCGGCCTGGACGAAACCGTGGCCAGGTTGTGCCGTGCGTTCAAGCCGCTAGGGCCGACCAACCTGCAGTTTCGCCAAGATGACGATGGCGGTTGGCGCCTGCTGGAAATCAACCCGCGCATTTCGTCAACCAGTTCGATCCGCCGGGCGTTTGGCTACAACGAGGCGGCCATGTGCCTGGCCTTCTACCTGGACCACCGGATGCCCAGTGCGCCCACCGTCAAGTCGGGCTTCGCCGTTCGCTACATAGAGGACTACATCGTCCATGATCGGGATCATTTCTGACGTCCATGGCAACTACAGTGCGCTGCGAAGCGTGCTGCAACGGCTCGACGCCCTGGGTGTCGAGCAGATCATCTGCCTGGGTGACACGGCCGGCTATTACTGCCAGGTCAACGCCTGCTGTGACGCACTGCGCGAGCGTGGGGTGCTGTCGGTGATGGGCAATCATGACTGGTACCTGGCCCGGCAGCAGCGTTGCCCGCGCTCCAACAGTGCCAACGCCTGCCTGGATTACCAGGCCAAGGTCATCAGCGAGCAGAACCTCGCCTGGCTCGATGGCCTGCCCCTGCAGGCGCAGGTACACGGGATGAGCCTGGTCCACGGTGGCTGGAATGACCCGCTGGATGAGTACCTGCAGCCGGCCCAGGCTTACTTCGAGGCGCTGCCCGGGCGCCTCTTCGTCTCGGGCCATACCCATGTGCAATACCTGTGGCAAGGGCAGGGCAAGGTCTACTGCAACCCAGGCTCCGTCGGCCAGCCGCGCGATGGCGACCGGCGAGCAGCGTTCGCGACCTGGGACGGGGAGCGCTTTGACCTGCACCGCCTGGAATACGACATTGCCGAGGTCCAGCAGGCCATGGCCGAGGCCGGCTTTACACCGTACTTTTACCAAAACCTTGAAAATGGCACCCAGATAGGTGGAAGGATCAGTTCGATCCAGGCGCTTTGATCCGCCAGCCCGGGTATTTTCTTCTGTCGCCTCTGCGGAAACCGAGCAATGAGCACTGACAAGATTTTCTTCAATCGCCCGCACATGACCGGCAAAGAGCTGTACTACATTGCCGAAGCCAAGTTCGGCAACATGCTTGCCGGCGACGGGCCATTCACCAAGCGCTGCCACCAGTGGCTCGAAGCCTACAGTGGCAGCGAGAAGGTGCTGCTGACCCACTCCTGCACGGCGGCACTGGAAATGTGTGCGCTGATGCTCGACATCCAGCCGGGTGACGAAGTCATCCTGCCTTCCTATACCTTCGTATCCACCGCCAACGCCTTCGTCTTGCGCGGCGCAGTGCCGGTGTTCGTCGATATCCGGCCCGATACCCTGAACCTCGACGAGCGCCTGATCGAGGCGGCCATCACCCCGCGTACCAAGGCCATCGTGCCGGTGCACTACGCAGGGGTGGCCTGCGAGATGGACAGCATCATGGCCATTGCCCGCAAGCATGGGCTGCACGTGGTCGAGGACGCGGCCCAGGGCGTGATGTCGAGCTACAAGGGCCGGGCACTGGGCAGTATCGGTGACCTCGGGGCCTACAGCTTCCATGAAACCAAGAATGTGATTTCCGGCGAAGGTGGCGCGCTGTTGGTCAACGCCCGCGAGCAGGTGCTGCGGGCCGAGGTGATTCGCGAGAAGGGCACCGACCGCAGCCGCTTCTTCCGCGGTGAAGTGGACAAGTACACCTGGCAGGAAGTGGGTTCGTCGTTCCTGCCGGGCGAGCTGATTGCGGCGTTCCTCTGGGCCCAGCTGGAGGAGGCGCAGGCGATCACCGATAACCGCCTGGCGACCTGGAATGCCTACCATGCAGCCCTGGCAGGGTTGGAGCGCCAAGGCCTGCTACGCCGGCCCATCGTGCCGGAGCACTGCCAGCACAATGCGCACATGTACTACGTGCTGCTGGCGCCAGGTATCGACCGCCAGGCCGTGCTGGAGGCGTTGAAACGCCACGAGATCTACGCGGTGTTCCATTATGTGCCGCTGCATTCCTCGCCGGCTGGCGAGCGCTACGGGCGTAGCCAGGGTTCCATGGAAGTCACCAACTACAGTTCCGAGCGACTGCTGCGCCTGCCCCTGTGGTGGGGCATGCCCAAGGCGGCCCAGGAGCGCGTGGTGCAGGTTCTTGGCGATATTCTGGCGCGCTTCTGAGAGGGCCCCTGAGGTTGCGGCGGGGTATTCGACAAAAAGAGCGTGACCTGGCAGTCAGAACGCGCATCTTCACTGTATATTGTCGAAAACCGGGAGCCGCTGCGTCGCACCTGGAATACCGTCAGGGATCGGTTGCCACCGTATCATCTGGCGTTTTGCCGTTGCGCAGGCAGTGGGTACTTCGCTGTTACTGAATTGGGAAGCCATATGATTGGCCTTAAAAGCATCGCCAGTTACGTGCCTGCTCAGGGCGTGGACAACTACGCCCAGGGCGCGAAATTCGGCAAGGACCAGGATTTCATCTTCGGCAAGATCGGTTCGACCTTCTTGCCGCGCAAGGAAGCTGCCCAGGAAACCTCCGACCTCTGTGTAGCCGCTGCGCAAAACCTCTTCGCCGCCAACCCGTCGCTGGATCCGGCTGCCATCGACGCGGTAATCGTGGTCACCCAGAACGGCGATGCCGAAGGCTTGCCACACACCGCAGCGATCGTTCAGCACAAGCTCGGCTTGTCGACCGCCGTTGCGGCCTTCGATATCTCCCTGGGCTGCTCGGGCTATGTGTATGGCCTGTATGCGATGAAGGGCTTCATGGAAGCGGCGGGCCTGAAGAATGGCCTGCTGATCACCGCTGACCCTTATTCGAAGATCGTCGACCCGGAAGATCGCAACACCACCATGCTGTTCGGCGATGCCGCCACCGCCTCGTGGCTGGGCGAAGGCGCGAACTGGCAGTTGGGCAAGTCGCTGTTCGGCAGCGATGGCGCCGGTGCCGAACACCTGCGCACCACCGACGGCAAGTTCTTCATGAATGGCCGCCAGGTGTACAACTTCGCCCTGGTCAAGGTGCCTGCGCACCTTCAACAGTTGCTCGATGCCAGCCAACTGAAGGCCGAGGACATCGACCTCTACTGCCTGCACCAGGGCAGCGCGGCAATCGTCGACGCGGTATCGGCGCGCTTTGAAGAGGGCGAGCACAAGCACAAGTTCGTCAAGGACATGATCGAAACCGGCAACACCGTCTCCTCGAGCATTCCGCTGCTGCTGGAAAAGCATGTGCTGGGCTCGCAGCACAAGCGCGTGGCGCTCAGCGGCTTTGGGGTCGGGCTTTCGTGGGGTTCGGCGATCATCGAGCGCCGCGAACCTGGCGAGCCGGGCTGAGCCTGTACACGGCTTTAGCTACCGTTTGTCGCTGATTCACACGCCGCCAGCACCTGGCGGCGTTTTCTTTTCTATTCTGCATGGGGCTGGCGCCTTTATTCTGGCGTCAACTCCTTGATTTTATTGGGCTGGCCGGATGCCAGCAATTTTTTTCGAAAATCCGCTAAAGAAACCCGCCCTGACGAAGATAACTATTACGAAGGTTCTCTGTGCCACCCCCGGCGAATTGCCAAGGCCGGAAGCCGTAGTACCCAACTTACGAGGAATTCGTCATGGCTTTGACTGTTAACACCAACACCACCTCTCTGGGCGTTCAGAAGAACCTGAACCGTGCTTCCGATGCTCTGAGCACCTCGATGACTCGTCTGTCCTCCGGCCTGAAAATCAACAGCGCCAAAGACGACGCCGCCGGCCTGCAGATCGCTACCCGCATGACCTCGCAGATCCGTGGTCAGACCATGGCCATCAAAAACGCCAACGACGCTATCTCCATCGCCCAGACCGCTGAAGGCGCGATGCAAGAGCAGACCAACATCCTGCAGCGTATGCGTGAACTGGCTGTTCAGTCGCGAAACGACAACAACAGCGAAGCCGACCGTGACGCACTGGACAAAGAATTCCAGTCGATGCTCAAAGAGATCGACCGTATCGCCGGTTCCACCCAGCTCAACGGCAAGAACCTGCTGGACGGCACCGCTGGCGACATGACCTTCCAGGTGGGTTCGAACACCGGTAGCGACAACCAGATCACCATCAGCCTGAGCGACGCCCTGAGCACTGCTGGCGCCCTGAGCGGCCTGTCTGGCATGAACATCACCGGTGCTGACAGCTCGTCCGCCGAGGCGACCTTCACCGCCGCCATGAGCGCAATCGACGACGCTCTGAACTCGATCAACAGCACCCGTGCCGACCTGGGTGCCGTGCAGAACCGTCTGACCAGCACCATCAACAACCTGCAGAACATCAACGAAAACGCCGAAGCCGCCCGTGGCCGTGTACAGGACACCGACTTCGCCGCTGAAACTGCCCAGCTGACCAAGCAGCAGACCCTGCAGCAAGCCTCGACTTCGGTTCTGGCCCAGGCCAACCAGCTGCCATCCGCTGTACTGAAGCTGCTTCAGTAATCGCTGATGGTAACCGGCGGGGGAGTGCACAATGAGGCGCTTCCCCGCCTTTTCGTTACGAGGTGGTAGATATGGACATGAGCGTCAAGCTGAATCTGTCCTACCCGGCCGCTCGGGCTACCGAGCAGGTAGGCGAGAAACCGGTACAACGGTCGGCAGATACGCCCCGTGGCAATAGCGATACGCTGGAACCGAAGGCAGTCAGCGCTGCCGAAGACAGCAATCACGTCGAAAAGGTAAAAAGCGCCGTTTCGGAGATTGAAAAGTTTCTGAGTTCGACCCGTCGCAACCTGCAGTTTTCGACAGATGAAGAGTCCGGGCAGGTGGTGGTCAAGGTCATCGCCAGTGCAACGGGTGAGGTGATTCGTCAGCTGCCCTCCGAAGAGGCGCTGCGCATTGCCCATAACCTGCATGATGTAAACAGTCTGCTGTTCGACGCCAAGGTATGATGGCAGGCGAGCACATGACGCAGAATTGTAGTCGGCCGTGCAGGAGCGTGGCCTGACGTATCAGCAAGAGGGATAACTCTATGGCGAGCACAATAGTCTCTAGTATCGGTCAAGGTACAGGTCTTAACATCACCGAAATGGTCACCGCGCTGGTGAATGCCGACACTGCTGCCAAGAAGGCACAGATCACCCGGCAAACCAGTAACAACAGTGCGATGATTTCCGGTGTGGGCTCGCTGCGCAGTGCCCTCACGGCGTTCCAGGACGCCATGAAGAAGCTCAATGACACCACGGCGCCAGCCTTCAACGCCTTCTCTGCAAAATCGGCGAACGAGTCGGTGGTCAAGGTCACTGCGGGCAACACCGCCGTGGCCGGCAGCTACGATATCGTGGTCAACCAGTTGGCGACCGGTTCGAAGGTTGCCAGTGCTGCGTTCGCAGGGGGTGCAACCTCTTCGATCGATGCCGGCACCCTGACGATTGAGCAAAACGGTAATTCGTACAATATCGATGTGGCTTCCGGTGCCACCTTGCAGACCGTTCGTGATCAGATCAACAAGCAGTTGAGCGTGCAAGGCATCTCCGCCAACATCGTCAACGGTGAGGGTGGTGCGCGCCTGGTGCTCAGCTCGACCACCACCGGCAAGGGCTCGGACCTCAAGGTCGGCGGCATTGCTTCGCTGGAAATTGATGGCACCCAGCAGATGAGCGGCACTGGCGCCGGGTTCATCACCGGGTTGGCGCAAAGCGCCGAGCTGACCGTCGATGGGCTGGCGGTCACCAGCACCAAGAACAGCATCACCGATGCCATCAGCGGCATTACCCTGGAGCTGACGGGTGTCAGTGCCAAGTCGGGCACCACCGGCGTTCCTACCTCGATCACAGTGGCCCAGGACAACGACGGCTTGAAGAAGTCGGTGCAGTCTTTCGTCGATGCCTACAACACGCTGACGAAGACCATCACTGCGCTCACGGCCAGTACCCGTGACGACGATGACAACCTTTCGCTGGGCCCGCTGACCAACGACCCGACCACCCGTTCGCTGGTCAACGATATCCGCAAGGTGCTGTCGGAAGTGGGCGCGGGCGACCAACTGACGACCCTCAGCCAGCTGGGTATCAACACCACCAAGGACGGCACCCTGGAGTTCAACGCCACCAAGTTCACCTCGGCGATGGACGACAAGAAGCTGGGTTCGCAGGTGCAGGAGCTGTTTACCGGTAGCAATGGCCTGATCGAGCGCATGAACAAGGCCATCGACCCGTACAATTCCACCGATGGCAGCCTGGTTACGCGCACCAACGCCCTGAACAAGGTGGCCAAGAACCTGGCCGACCAGCAAACCGCGCTGGACCGTCGCACCGAGGCATTGACCGAATCGCTGACCAAGAAGTATGTGGCGATGGACACGGCGGTTGCCAAGCTCAACGCCCAGGCCACGCAGATCAAGTCGGTGTTCGATGCGCTGAACGCCCAGGCCAAGAACTCCTGATCGATTGGCAGTGACAAAAGCCCGGCAGCGTCGAAGGACGCGCCGGGCTTTTTGTTTTCTCCCTAAAGTTTTTTGACGTCCCGGCGATACACAGGGTACAAGCAACCTTTTTCGCAGCAACGAGGTAGATCCATGAACCCGATGTTGGCCCTTCGGCAGTACCAGAAAGTCAACGGTGTGGCACAAACGTCCGAAGCCAGCCCTCACCGTCTGGTACAAATGCTCATGCAGGGCGGTCTTGACCGCATGGCCCAGGCCAAAGGTGCCATCGCACGCAAGGATGTTGCCCAGCGCGGCATCCTGATCGGCAAGGCCATCGACATCATTGGCGGCCTGCGCGAAGGGCTGGACCTGGAAAACCACGCCGACAGCCTGGCCGAACTGGACAGCCTGTACACCTACATGAGCCGTCGCCTGATCGAAGCCAACATGAAAAGCGACCCGGCCATCATCGATGAAGTGGCGCGCCTGCTGATTACCGTGAAGGAAGGTTGGGACGCCATCGCCGACCAGTCGTCGGCTCCCTGATCAAGGAGGATGCCATGAGCGACGTGATTGCCCGTATCGAACACACCCGTCAGCTGCTGCTGACAGCGCTGGAGAAGCGCGACTGGGATGCGGTAGGGGAGCTGGACCTGGAGTGCCGCCTGCGCATCAACGACGTGTTGGGCGAGGCTCAGGGCCAGGAGGCGGATGTTCGCGACAGCCTGGAGCAGTTGCTCGACGTTTACCGGCAATTAATCGACGTTGCAAGTGGCGAGCGTCAATCGATAGTCGACGAGATGACGCAAATCCGTCAGGCGAAAAATGCCGCCAAGGTATACCATCTGTTCAGTTGACCACAGATGTCCTAAACGTCCTGCGCCATTAATTTGACTGTATGCGTTTTTTTGACTTTACTAGTGGCTGTTTTCGAATTTCAGACGTCCGACCACTGACCATTCAGTCAGAATGATGTCGAGCACGCCTTCGGGCGCCGATATGACTAGGGAAGTTGCTATTGCATGTGGCGTGAAACCAAGATTCTCCTGATCGATGACGACAGCGCCCGCCGCCGCGATCTGGCGGTGGTTCTGAACTTTCTCGGCGAAGACAACCTGTCATGCTCCAGCCAGGACTGGCAGCAGGCGGTAGAAGGCTTGTCTTCCAGTCGCGAAGTGCTCTGTGTGCTGATCGGTTCCGTAAAAGCGCCGGGCAGTGTGCTCGGGTTGCTTAAGACAGTAGCCGGGTGGGATGAGTTCCTTCCGGTATTGCTGATTGGTGAAATTTCTTCTGCGGAATACCCGGAGGAATTGCGCCGTCGCGTGCTGTCCAACCTCGAGATGCCGCCCAGCTACAGCCAGCTGCTCGATTCGCTGCACCGTGCCCAGGTCTACCGCGAGATGTACGACCAGGCCCGTGAGCGCGGTCGCCAGCGCGAGCCAAACCTGTTCCGCAGCCTGGTCGGCACCAGCCGAGCCATCCAGCATGTGCGGCAGATGATGCAGCAGGTGGCCGATACCGACGCCAGCGTGCTGATTCTTGGTGAGTCGGGCACCGGCAAGGAAGTGGTGGCGCGTAACCTGCACTACCACTCCAAGCGCCGCGAAGCGCCGTTCGTGCCGGTCAACTGCGGGGCGATTCCGGCCGAGTTGCTGGAAAGCGAGCTGTTCGGCCACGAGAAGGGCGCCTTCACCGGGGCCATCACCAGCCGTGCCGGGCGTTTCGAGCTGGCCAACGGCGGCACCTTGTTCCTCGACGAAATCGGCGACATGCCGCTGCCGATGCAGGTCAAGCTGCTGCGCGTGCTGCAGGAGCGTACCTTCGAGCGGGTGGGCAGCAACAAGACCCAGAGCATCGATGTGCGCATCATCGCGGCAACCCACAAGAACCTCGAAAGCATGATCGAGGACGGCACCTTCCGCGAAGACCTGTACTACCGCCTGAACGTGTTCCCCATCGAAATGGCGCCGCTGCGTGAGCGTGTGGAAGATATCCCGCTGCTGATGAACGAGCTGATTTCGCGCATGGAGCACGAGAAGCGCGGTTCGATCCGCTTCAACTCGGCCGCGATCATGTCGCTGTGCCGCCATGGCTGGCCGGGCAACGTTCGCGAGCTGGCCAACCTGGTCGAGCGCATGGCGATCATGCACCCGTACGGGGTGATCGGTGTGTCGGAGTTGCCGAAGAAATTCCGCTATGTCGACGACGAGGACGAGCAGCTGGTCGACAGCTTGCGCAGCGACCTGGAAGAGCGCGTGGCGATCAACGGCCATGCGCCGAACCTTGGTAGCCACGCGATGCTGCCGCCGGAGGGGCTGGACCTCAAGGACTACCTCGGTAGCCTGGAGCAGGGCCTGATCCAGCAGGCGTTGGACGATGCCAACGGCATCGTGGCCCGTGCGGCGGAGCGCTTGCGTATTCGCCGCACCACCTTGGTCGAGAAGATGCGCAAGTACGGCATGAGTCGCCAGGGGGGCGAGGACCAGGCCGAAGATTGATTTGGCCTTTGGGTGTTTGCCTGGGGTTTGATGTTGGGGCGTAGATCGAGCGCCGCCCGCGCGGCGCTTCGCGAGCTACGCTCGCTCCTACGTTTGTTTCGGGCCAGTCATTCCTGGGGAATTGCGCGCGTACGCCTTGGCGCATGGCACGATATCGCGTCGTACAAACAAGGCGGTCGCGCGCGCTTGCCACAGGCGTTACTGGCCCGAAACAAACGTAGGAGCGAGCGTAGCTCGCGAAGCGCCGCGCGGGCGGCGCTCGATCTACGCCGCCCCGCACCCCCAAAACCGTTCACCCGCGCGCGCGCCCCTCAACCGGTTCATTCCCGCCCATCCCCCAAACCCCGGCACGGCTATTGCTACACCGCTGGCACCACACCGTTTTTATGACGGTCAGCCACGCGAGAGAGCACGATGCCCCAGGCCGCCCACCCTTCCCGAGTCCCTGATCCGCAGGGGCGTACCCCGGTCGAACAGGAAAGTC
Organism: Pantoea sp. Tr-811; assembly: GCF_011752535.1. Classification (NCBI taxonomy): domain Bacteria; kingdom Pseudomonadati; phylum Pseudomonadota; class Gammaproteobacteria; order Enterobacterales; family Erwiniaceae; genus Pantoea; species Pantoea sp. Tr-811. Next base: position 9,025 of record NZ_VWXJ01000019.1, on the reverse strand, counting down.
GACAGGGGCTGGAGCAGGCCTTCGCCCTGTTCAACCAGGTGTCCACCCAGCTCAACCAGTCCTACAGCATGCTCGAAGCCCGCGTCAGCGAGCTCAAGGGCGAGCTGGCGGTGGTCGGTGCCCAGCGCATGACCGAGCTGAACGAGAAGGAGCGCCTGGCCAACCGCCTGCAGAACCTGCTCGACCTGCTGCCCGGTGGGGTGATCGTGATCGACGACCAGGGCCTGGTGCGCGAAGCCAACCCGGCCGCCTGCGAACTGTTGGGCGAACCGCTGGTGGGCCAGCTGTGGCGCCAGGTGATCGCCCGCAGCTTCGCCCCGCGCAAGGATGACGGCCACGAAGTGTCGCTGCGCGACGGGCGCCGCCTGTCCATCGCCACCCGCTCGCTGGATGCCGAACCTGGCCAGTTGGTGCTGCTCAACGACCTGACCGAAACCCGCCGCCTGCAAGACCAGCTGGCGCGCCACGAACGCCTGTCGTCGCTGGGGCGCATGGTTGCCTCGCTGGCGCATCAAATCCGCACGCCACTGTCGGCCGCCATGCTCTATGCCAGCCACCTGGCCGACAGCGAGCACACGCTTGCGCCAGAAACCCGCCAACGTTTCGCCGGCAGCTTGAAAGAGCGCCTGCATGAGCTGGAGCACCAGGTGCGCGACATGCTGGTTTTCGCCCGTGGCGAACTGCCCCTCGGTGACCGGCTGACCCCCAAAGGCCTGTTCCAGGCCCTGCAGCAGGCAGCCCAGCCCCATGTGCAAGGGCACGCTGTGCGCTGGCAATGCGACAGCCAGTTGGGTGAGCTGCTGTGCAACCGCGACACCCTGGTGGGCGCCTTGCTCAACCTGATCGAGAACGCCCTGCAGGCCAGCGATGGCCCTGCGCGGCTCAAGGTTCACCTGTTCCGCCGTGGCAATGCCCTGCACCTGAACATCAGCGACGCCGGCAGCGGCATCGCCCCTGAGTTGCTGGGCCGCCTGGGCGAACCCTTCCTCACCACCAAGGCCACCGGCACCGGGTTGGGCCTGGCGGTGGTCATGGCCGTGGTGCGTGCGCACCAGGGCGTGCTCGAACTGCGTTCCAAGGTTGGGCGCGGCACCTGTGTGAAAGTCGAACTGCCGTTGATCGACGGGCCGGCAGCGGAGGTCGTGTAATGGCAATCAAGGTGCTGCTGGTCGAGGACGACCGCGTATTGCGCCAGGCGCTGGGCGATACCCTGGAAATCGGCGGCTTCGCCTACCACGCCGTCGGCAGTGCCGAGCAGGCGCTGGAAGCCGTGGCCGGCGAAGGGTACAGCCTGGTGGTCAGCGACGTGAACATGCCCGGCATGGACGGCCACCAGTTGCTTGGGCAACTGCGCCGGCACTACCCGCAGTTGCCGGTATTGCTGATGACCGCGCATGCGGCGGTGGAGCGCGCCGTGGACGCCATGCGCCAAGGCGCGGTGGATTACCTGGTCAAGCCATTCGAACCGCGGGCCTTGTTGAGCCTGGTCGAACGCCATGCCGCCGGGCGCCTGGATGCCGGTGATGGGCAAGGCCCGGTGGCCTGCGAGCCGGCCAGCCGGCAGTTGCTGGAGTTGGCCGCACGGGTGGCACGCAGCGACTCGACGGTGCTCATTTCCGGCGAATCGGGCACGGGCAAGGAGGTGCTGGCGCGCTACATTCACCAGCAGTCGCCGCGGGCAGCGCAGCCCTTCGTGGCGATCAACTGCGCGGCGATTCCCGACAACATGCTCGAAGCCACCCTGTTCGGCCACGAGAAGGGCGCCTTCACCGGCGCTATCGCGGCCCAGGCTGGCAAGTTCGAACAGGCCGAAGGCGGCACCTTGCTGCTCGACGAAATTTCCGAAATGCCCCTGGGGCTGCAGGCCAAGCTCTTGCGCGTGCTGCAGGAGCGTGAAGTGGAGCGGGTGGGCGGGCGCAGGCCGATTGCCCTGGACATCCGCGTGCTGGCCACCAGCAACCGTGACATGGCGGCGGAAGTGGCGGCGGGGCGTTTCCGCGAAGACCTGTACTACCGCCTTTCGGTATTCCCCCTGGCCTGGCAACCGCTGCGCGAACGCAGTGGCGATATCCTGCCGCTGGCCGAGCGCCTGCTGGCGCGCCATGTGGCGAAGATGAAGCATGCGCCGGTGCGCCTGTCGGCCGAGGCGCGCACCTGCCTGCAGGCCCATGCCTGGCCGGGCAACGTGCGTGAGTTGGATAACGCCCTGCAGCGGGCGCTGATTCTGCAGCAGGGCGGGGTGATCGAGGCGGCGGATTTCTGTCTGGCCGGCGCCATTCCCTTGTCGGTTGCCGAGCCTGCCATTGCATCGCCAGTATTTACTGAGAGCACGGCGGACTCTGGCGGCCTGGGCGACGACATGCGTCGCCACGAATTCCAGATGATTATCGACACGCTGCGCGCCGAGCGCGGCCGACGCAAGGAAGCGGCCGAAAAACTCGGCATCAGCCCGCGTACCCTGCGTTACAAGCTGGCGCAGATGCGCGATGCGGGGCTGGATGTCGAGGCCAGCCTGTTCGGTTGAAACAGCCATTTGCATGCGTTCGGGGCGGGCTGGCACATGTGTTGCTAGTTCAGGGCTATCCGCCGCATGAGTGTCAAAAAAATGCGGCCGCCGGAGAGAGAAGGTCATGAGCCAAGGTATTGAATTCAACCGTCTGATGCTGGACATGCGGGCCATGCAGGCCGACGCCATGTCGCTGCCCAAGGCCTCGGCCGTGCCTGAACTGGCGCCTGGCCAAAGCAGCTTTGCCGACATGCTTGGCCAGGCCATCGGCAAGGTCAACCAGACCCAGCAGGCGTCCAACCAGCTCGCCAATGCCTTCGAGATCGGCAAGAGCGGTGTCGACCTCACCGACGTGATGATTGCCTCGCAGAAAGCCAGCGTGTCCATGCAGGCACTGACCCAGGTACGCAACAAGCTGGTCCAGGCGTACCAGGACATCATGCAGATGCCGGTTTGAGGACGGAAGTAAGTCATGGCTGAAGCAGTCGTCGACAACGCCCCCGCCAAGAGCGGCGGTGCGCCGGGGTCCAAGCCGCCACTGTTCGGCATGGCCTTCCTGGAAAACATCTCGCGCATGCCCATGCTGCGCCAGATCGGCCTTCTGGTCGGGCTGGCGGCGAGCGTGGCGATTGGCTTTGCCGTGGTGCTGTGGTCGCAGCAGCCAGACTACCGGCCGCTGTACGGCAGCCTGTCGGGCATGGACACCAAGCAGGTCATGGACACCTTGTCCGCCGCTGATATTCCCTACAACGTCGAGCCCAATTCCGGTGCTCTGCTGGTCAAGGCCGACGACCTCTCCCGTGCGCGCCTGAAACTGGCAGCGGCCGGCGTGGCGCCGAGCGATGGCAATGTCGGTTTCGAACTGCTCGACAAGGAGCAGGGCCTGGGCACCAGCCAGTTCATGGAAGCTACCCGCTACCGGCGCAGCCTGGAAGGCGAGCTGGCGCGCACCGTGTCGAGCCTGAACAACGTCAAGGCCGCCCGCGTGCACCTGGCCATTCCGAAAAGCTCGGTATTCGTGCGTGACGAGCGCAAGCCAAGCGCCTCGGTGTTGGTCGAGCTGTACCCAGGCCGATCCCTGGAAGCCGGGCAGGTGATGGCCATCGTCAACCTGGTCGCCACCAGTGTGCCGGAACTGGACAAGTCGCAGGTCACCGTGGTCGACCAGAAGGGCAACCTGCTCTCCGACCAGCTGCAAGACAACGCCCTGACCATGGCCGGCAAGCAGTTCGACTATAGCCGCCGCATGGAAAGCCTGCTGACCCAGCGCGTGCACAACATTCTGCAGCCGGTGCTGGGCAATGACCGCTACAAGGCCGAAGTCTCCGCCGACCTTGATTTCAGCGCAGTCGAGTCGACCTCCGAGCAGTTCAACCCAGACCAACCGGCGCTGCGCAGCGAGCAGTCGGTCAATGAACAACGCTCCAGCAGCTCGGGCCCACAGGGCGTGCCGGGTGCGTTGAGCAACCAGCCGCCGGGCGCCGCTTCCGCGCCGCAAACCACCGGTGGCGCCGCCGCGCCTGCCGCGGCCATCCAGCCGGGGCAACCGCTGGTCGATGCCAACGGCCAGCAGATCATGGACCCGGCCACCGGCCAGCCGATGCTTGCGCCATACCCGGCCGACAAGCGTCAGCAATCCACCAAGAACTTCGAGCTGGACCGTTCCATCAGCCACACCCGCCAGCAGCAGGGTCGCCTGACCCGCCTGTCGGTGGCGGTGGTGGTCGACGACCAGGTGAAGGTCGACGCCAAGGGCGAAACCACCCGTGCCCCGTGGGGCGCCGAAGACCTGGCGCGCTTTACCCGCCTGGTGCAGGACGCGGTCGGCTTCGATGCCAGCCGTGGCGACAGCGTGACGGTGATCAACGTGCCGTTCTCCGCCGAGCGTGGCGAAGAGATCGGCGATATCGCCTTCTACCAGCAGCCGTGGTTCTGGGACATCGTCAAGCAGGTGCTGGGCGTGGTGTTCATCCTGGTGCTGGTGTTTGGTGTACTGCGCCCGGTGCTGAACAACATCACCGGCGGTGGCAAGCAGGCTGCCGGCGCGGATAGCGACATGGAACTGGGCGGGATGATCGGTCTGGATGGCGAACTGGCCAACGACCGTGTCAGCCTCGGTGGCCCGTCAAGCATTCTGTTGCCAAGCCCCACCGAGGGCTACGAAGCACAGCTCAACGCAATCAAGGGCCTGGTGGCCGAAGACCCGGGCCGCGTAGCCCAGGTCGTCAAAGAGTGGATCAACGCCGATGAGTGACAATCGAGCCATTACCGCCAAGCTCAGCCGTGTCGACAAAGCCGCGATCCTGCTGCTGTCGCTCGGTGAAACCGATGCTGCGCAAGTGCTGCGCCACATGGGCCCGAAGGAAGTGCAACGGGTTGGCGTGGCCATGGCGCAGATGGGCAACGTGCACCGCGAGCAGGTCGAGCAGGTGATGAGCGAGTTCGTCGAGATCGTCGGCGACCAGACCAGCCTCGGTGTGGGGTCCGACGCCTACATCCGCAAGATGCTCAACCAGGCCCTGGGCGAGGACAAGGCCAACGGCCTGGTCGACCGCATTCTGCTCGGTGGCAACACCAGCGGCCTGGACAGCCTCAAGTGGATGGAGCCGCGCGCCGTGGCCGATGTCATCCGCTACGAGCACCCGCAAATCCAGGCCATCGTGGTCGCCTACCTGGACCCCGACCAGGCCGGTGAGGTGCTGAGCAACTTCGACCACAAGGTGCGCCTGGACATCGTCCTGCGCGTGTCGTCGCTGAACACCGTGCAACCGGCGGCGCTCAAGGAGCTGAACCAGATTCTCGAGAAGCAGTTCTCGGGCAACTCCAATGCCGCGCGCACCACCTTGGGCGGCATCAAGCGCGCCGCCGACATCATGAACTTCCTCGACAGCTCGGTGGAAGGCGCCCTGATGGACGCGATCCGCGAGGTCGACAGCGACCTGTCGGAGCAGATCGAAGACTTGATGTTCGTCTTCAATAACCTGGCCGACGTCGACGACCGTGGTATCCAGGCGCTGCTGCGCGAAGTGTCGTCCGACGTGCTGGTGGTGTCGCTCAAGGGCGCCGACGAGCGGGTCAAGGACAAGATCTTCAAGAACATGTCCAAGCGTGCTTCCGAGCTGCTGCGCGACGACCTGGAGGCCAAGGGCCCGGTGCGCGTCAGCGACGTGGAAACGGCGCAGAAGGAAATCCTCACCATCGCCCGGCGCATGGCCGAGGCCGGCGAGATCGTGCTCGGCGGCAAGGGTGCCGAGGAAATGATCTGATCCTGCATGCGGCATAACTTCCAGTAGGAGCGGGCTTGCCCCGCGAACATCGGCAGCGCCGGTGGCAACCACTGCGGTGCCTGCTTCGCGGGACAAGCCCGCTCCTACAGGGGCAGAAGATGAGTAGCTGAGAACATGCCCACCAAAGAATCCCACCCCAGCGACCTGATCCGTGCCCGCGACCTCGAGGGCGTCGACATCTGGACGCTGCCCAGCTTCGACCCAGCGCCTGAGCCAGAACCTGAGCCGGAGCCTGAAGTCGTCGAAGAAGAAGTCGAGGAAGTGCCGCTGGAGGAAGTCCAGCCGCTGACCCTGGAAGAACTCGAAGCCATCCGCCAGGAGGCCTACAACGAAGGCTTCGCCACCGGCGAGCGCGAGGGTTTCCACAGCACCCAGCTGAAAGTGCGCCAGGAGGCCGAGCAGGCGCTGGCGGCCAAGCTGGCCAGCCTCGAACAGCTGATGGGGCACCTGCTCGACCCGATTGCCGAGCAGGACACGCAGATCGAAAGGACCGTGGTCCACCTGGTGGCGCACATGGCCCGCCAGGTCATTGGCCGCGAACTGCGCAGCGACTCCAGCCAGATCACCCAGGTGCTGCGCGAGGCGCTGAAGCTGCTGCCGATGGGCGCCGACAATATCCGCATCCACCTCAACCCGCAGGACTTCGAGCTGGCCAAGGCCTTGCGCGAACGCCATGAGGAAAACTGGAAGCTGCTCGAAGACGAAGCCCTGCTGCCCGGCGGCTGCCGTATCGAAACCTTGCACAGCCGCATCGACGCCACCATGGAAACGCGCATCGAGAAGGCCGTCGCCCAGCTGTTCGACCAGCTGCACGACCAGGCCCTGCACCCGGCGGCGCCGGACCTGGCGGTGGAACTGGAAAGCCAAGATGCGCCTTGAACGTACCAGCTTCGGCAAGCGCCTGGGCGGTTACGCCGAGGCCATTGCGTTGCCCGTGCAGCCGGTGGTCGAAGGCCGCCTGCTGCGCATGGTCGGCCTCACCCTTGAAGCCGAGGGCCTGCGCGCCGCGGTTGGTGGGCGTTGCCTGGTCATCAACGACGACAGCTATCACCCGGTGCAGGTCGAAGCCGAGGTCATGGGCTTTGCCGGCAACAAGGTATTCCTGATGCCGGTTGGCAGCATTGCCGGCATCGCCCCGGGCGCCCGCGTGGTGCCGCTGGACGACAGTGGCCGCCTGCCCATGGGCATGAGCATGCTGGGCCGGGTGCTCGATGGCGCCGGCCGCGCCCTGGATGGCAAGGGCGGCATGCGCGCCGAAGACTGGGTGCCGATGGACGGCCCGATCATCAACCCGCTCAACCGTGACCCCATCAGCAAGCCGCTGGACGTGGGCATTCGCAGCATCAACGGCCTGCTCACGGTCGGCCGTGGCCAGCGCCTGGGGCTGTTCGCCGGCACCGGCGTGGGTAAGTCGGTGCTGCTGGGCATGATGACCCGCTTTACCGAAGCCGAGATCATCGTGGTGGGGCTGATTGGCGAACGGGGCCGCGAGGTGAAGGAGTTCATCGAGCATATCCTGGGCGAAGAAGGCCTCAAGCGTTCGGTGGTGGTGGCGTCCCCGGCTGACGATGCGCCGCTGATGCGCCTGCGTGCGGCCATGTACTGCACACGTATCGCCGAGTATTTCCGCGATAAGGGCAAGAACGTCCTGTTGCTGATGGACTCGCTTACCCGCTTTGCCCAGGCCCAGCGGGAAATCGCCCTGGCCATTGGTGAGCCGCCGGCCACCCGTGGCTATCCGCCGTCGGTGTTCGCCAAGCTGCCCAAGCTGGTGGAGCGTGCCGGCAACGGCGAGCCGGGCGGGGGTTCGATTACCGCGTTCTATACCGTGCTGTCCGAGGGCGACGACCAGCAGGACCCGATTGCCGACTCTGCGCGGGGCGTGCTGGACGGCCACTTCGTGCTTTCGCGCCGGCTGGCCGAGGAAGGCCATTACCCGGCCATCGATATCGAGGCCTCGATCAGCCGGGTGATGCCCCAGGTGGTCGACCCGGACCACCTGCGCCAGGCGCAGAAGTTCAAGCAGCTGTGGTCGCGGCTGTCACAAAGCCGCGACCTGATCAGCGTTGGCGCCTATGTAGCAGGCGGCGACCCGGAAACCGACCTGGCCATTGCCCTGCAGCCCAAGCTGGTGGATTTCCTGCGCCAGGGATTGGATGAGAATGTCGGCATGGGCCAGAGCCGCAGCGAGCTGGGGGCGATCTTCACGCCGCCAGGCCAGGGCTGATAGGCCATGAGCATGCCCAGCCGTGCTGCGCGCCTGGCGCCGGTGGTGGACATGGCCGAGGAGGCCGAGCGCAAGGCCGCCCAGCGCGTGGGGCATTTCCAGCAGCAGGTGGCCCAGGCCCAGGCCAAGCTGGCCGAGCTGGAAAGCTTCCGTGAAGGTTACCAGGCGCAGTGGCTGAACCGTGGCGGGCAGGGCGTCAATGGCAGTTGGCTGCTGAACTACCAGCGCTTTCTGGCCCAGCTGGAAACGGCCATGACCCAGCAGCGCCAGAGCCTGACCTGGCACCAGAACAACCTCAATAACGCCCGTGGCACCTGGCAGCAGGCCTATGCCCGAGTTGAAGGCCTGCGCAAGCTGGTGCAGCGCTACATCGAAGAGGCCCGGCGCCTTGAGGACAAGCGTGAGCAGCGCTTGCTCGATGAGTTGTCGCAGCGTTTGCCGCGGCAAACCCATCTCTAGTTGACAGTGCACTTGGTAGGAGCGAGCGCAGCTCGCGAAGGGCTGCAAAGCAGCCCCAGCATCATGTGCCGCGAAGCTGCAACGCTGGGGCCGCTGCGCGCCCCATCGCGAGCTGCGCTCGCTCCTACCGGGGCGGCGTCGGCCTGCAGATGGGTGTCTGAGCAGCGGGCCAAGGCTGCGCCGGTGTTTGCAGATCGCATTTTCAAGCACGGACGATGAACCTGGTAGGAGCGAGCGCAGCTCGCGAAGGGCTGCAAAGCAGCCCCGTCATCATGTGCTGCGAAGCTGCAACGCAGGGGCCGCTGCGCGCCCCATCGCGAGCTGCGCTCGCTCCTACCGGGGCGGCGTCGGCCTGCAGATGGGTGTCTGAGCAGCGGGCCAAGGCTGCGCCGGTGTTTGCAGATCGCATTTTCAAGCACGGACGATGAACCTGGTAGGAGCGAGCGCAGCTCGCGAAGGGCTGCAAAGCAGCCCCAACATCATGTGCCGCGAAGCTGCAACGCTGGGGCCGCTGCGCGCCCCATCGCGAGCTGCGCTCGCTCCTAC
>NZ_VWXJ01000018.1:0-146709 GCF_011752535.1 Pantoea sp. Tr-811 | reverse complement strand
GGGCGTACGTCGGACGCCTCGATCACTGCACCCAGGCGCTTGGCCGTGGCAATGGCCTGCAGGCCGGCAACACCCGCCCCCAGAATCAACACGCGCGCGGCTTTGACGGTGCCGGCGGCGGTCATCAACATGGGCATGAAGCGTGGGTAGTGGTGGGCGGCGAGCAACACGGCCTTGTAGCCGGCGATATTGGCCTGCGACGACAGCACGTCCAGGCTTTGGGCCCGGGAGGTACGGGGCGCGGCTTCAAGGGAGAAGGCGGTGATGCCGCGTTCGGCCATCTTGCCAATCAGTTCGCTGTTGAAGGGGTTGAGCATGCCAATCAGAATGCTACCAGCTGTTATCAGCGATAACTCTTCTTCATTGGGTGCAACAACTTTCAAAATAACCTCAGCCGCAAAGGTATCACTCACCTCACCGAGCTTAGCACCTGCAGTTTCAAACACGGTATCGGTAACGCAAGACCGCAGACCACAGCCTCTTTGGACAACAACTTGATGTCCAGCAGCGACTAAGCGCCTAACTGTGTCAGGTGTTACCGCAACACGCGTTTCGCCGCGTGCAGTTTCCGACGGCACTCCAATATACAAGGACATTCTCCATTATTATTCTTAATTCAGAAAACCTTCGCGAGATAAATAATTTAGGTCAGGCAACCGCCCGCTTTATCGTACGCAAAGTAATTGCCGAGGGCCGAGGCAGACTCTTCTTCGGAGACAGTTTCTGCGGAAGCCCAGAAGCAGCGGCCCGCTCAATAGCAAAAAGGATCTCGAGATCAGCAAGCCCCTCTTCGCCACAGGGTTGCGGCTCAACACCAAGTTCAATGCAGTCCGAGAAGTAAGAGACCTGACCTGCAAAATGGTCATAGTGTGGAAAGTGAACATATTCGCTCTCATCACTACTTTTCAGAGTCATCGTCATTGCATGCTCAAAACGGAAGCCCGGATCCATAGTCAGCACACCATCGGTGCCTACGACCTGGTAGGTGTCAATAGGATAGGCCCCGAAGCTGCAGTAAAACTGTGCCAGCCGGTCATCTGGAAACTTGAGCGTCACAGCTATGGAGTCATCCACGCTGCCAAACCGGGGATCATCTTTACGACGCGTGCTCATCGCAGAAACAGCGATTGGGTCTGCTTCGAAGACATGGCGGGCAGCGTTAATGCAATAGATTCCGATGTCCTGCAGCGGGCCACCCCAGTGCTCTGTATCTAGGCGATGATTACCCATTTCACTCTGGAAGCTGAAGGTTGCAGACATGAAAAGTGGTCGACCAATCTTGCCCTCACGGATGGCTTGCAGTGCGGTGATCGTGCCCACATCATGATGCAATCTGTAGCTTGTCATGAGCGACACTCCTGCAGCTTTCGCCGTGGAGATCATCGCGTCGGCGTCTGAAAGAGACGTAGCAATCGGTTTTTCTACCAGCACGTGTTTGCCAGCTTTTGCCGCTTGGATTGCATATATGGCGTGCAGTGGATTCGGGACAGCGATATAAACTGCGTCCACTAGGTCACTTGAAAGCAACTCATCAAAATCCTCGTAAGAGTAAACATGTTCAATTCCATGTTCATCTGCAAGCTGACGAGCTCGCTCTGGACGTCCCGAAACAATTGCTGTGATTACGGAGTTCTCCAGCAGGGAGACGGCAGGGATAAACGCAGTCTGGGATATCCAGCCTGCTCCCACTACGGCATATCTAATCACGTTCAGACCCTCAGAGGTGCGTAATACCGAGCGATCTCGCCGCTCGGCATCGACTCAGATAATAGCTATCTGTACAGCGACGGACGGGACGGTAGCCCAAGCAAAATTGTTTGATCAGAGTTGCACTGCTCTGCCAGCTGTTCAGCGATCAAGGTCGTAATATAACCATCCCATGCCGTTGCCCCATGGTTTGGAACACCCGAGGTAATACTGTGTACCCAGCTGCGGGTTTGTGCCTGATAAGCTTCAACAAATCGCGGCACCCAATTCAAGGGGACATTTGCTGTGCGGCATCCAGATTTATTCACAATAGGGGATGCAAAGTCAGGCAGGGCAATGGTGCCCTCATCCCCGACTAGCTCTGCGTGAACCTGATAGCCGAACTTGCAATTCATATACAGCTCTGTCGAGGACATTGCTCCGTTAGTAAGCCGCGTAACAATCAGCATAGGATCACCTTTTTCTGCGACAGTGATCCGCACAGAATCAAGTTCGGTGCCCATGAGCCAGCGCATGACATCAATTTCGTGAACAAAAGCGTTCGTGATGAGCATGTCGCCGGTCATCCAGTCGGGAGCAACTGGGTTCCGATGAAGGTTGTGAAGTATTTCCGGTTTGCCAATAGCATCAGCATCAAGAAGTCTTTTAAGCTCCACGTAGCCAGGGTCAAATCTACGCATATAGCCGACTTGCACGAAGGAGCGTCCCTTTTTGCACTCTGCTTCAACGATCAATCGCGCTTGCTCAGCCGTCATGGCCAACGGCTTTTCGCATAAAACCGGCTTCTCGGCAGCTATGCACGCTTGCACAAGTTCAGCGTGAGTAGAGTCAGGAGACGCAATCAAAACTGCATCGATATCTTGAGAGGCAATCAGATCCAGAGGATCTGTAAAGACGTTCGCCTTCCCAGCAATAGAACGGGCTTTTTCCGGATCGAAATCGCAGACCCCAGCCAGGTGAGCATTTGGGGTGTACATGGATAGGATACGTCCATGCTCTTTACCCATCACTCCAGCACCTATCAGTCCAACCGCGATACTCATTCAGAGTCTCCTACAGTTTTAAACTTGCCACGAGGGCTGGTAGGCGTGACTTCATCACACCTACCACAGACTGCCGCTTGGGGATCAAGCGGGCTGCTTGATATGCTCCCAATCGCCACTCACGCCCGAAGTCAGAATGGCCTCTGCAATTCGTTCGATCTGGAGGCCGTCATCGAAGTTTGGCGAGGCTTTACCGTTTTCGGCGATGGCTTTCAGGAAGTTGTACCATTCGATCGATTTGATATCGATGTAGCCTTGCCCCATGCCCGCAACTGGCCAGAGCTTGTCACCGAACGGCTGGTGAGGGCCCGAGTAAATGGTACGGAAACCGAAAGCATCCTTAGGATCATCTGCGAAAGCAACGCGCAGTTCGTTGAGACGCTGATAGTCGAAAGCGATGGAGCCTTTGGTGCCGTAAATTTCGAAGCCGAGCTGGTTGTGGTGACCCCAGGCATTACGAGTCACCTCAATGGTACCGTATACACCGTTGGCGAATTTGATCATGGTGAGTGCAGCATCATCCACATCAACCTTGCCACGTTCGCTCGAAGCCTGACCAGCAGGGCCGAAGAATCGACCAGCCGGCAGCGGACGCTCTGGAACGAAGGTCTTGACGATCGAGTTAACCGAAGCGAACTCACCCACCAGCAGACGAGCAGCGTCAATTACGTGAGTACCGATGTCGCCCAGGGTGCCGGAGCCTGCTTTGGCCTTGTTGAAGCGCCAGGACAGCGGCAGTTCCGGATCTGCACCCCAGTCTTGCAGGTAATAGCCACGGAAGTTCAAGATGTCGCCGATGCGACCTTCTTCAATCAAGCGCTTGGCCATTTGTACCGCTGGAGTGTGGCGATAGTTGTAGGAGACCATGGTCACTACGCCAGTTTCCCGAGCGGCTTCCTGCATGCGCTGAGCTTCTTCAACAGTCATCGACATCGGCTTTTCACACATGACGTGCTTGCCAGCCAGGGCTGCAGCGATGGCGATCTCGGCATGGGTATCGTTCGGGGTGCAGATGTCGATAATATCGATGTCAGACCGGTTCACCACATCACGCCAATCAGTGGCGTACTCGGTGAAGCCATACTGCTTGGCGGCGTTTTGCGCCAGCTCTTCATCGATATCGACAACCACTTTACGCTCGATCTCAACTGGGGCACCGAACAGGATTGGGACAACAGCAGTGGCGATGGAATGGGCTTTGCCCATGAAGCCAGTGCCGATCAGTGCGACATTATATTTTTTCACGATCCTTACTCCTCTAGGGCTGACAATTTGTCTCACCCAGCTTCTGTTAAAACTACCCAGCGACCTATAATTAGATGCTGAACACTACAACAAGGAGTGCCGCACAAAGTGCATCACCCTGACTAAAAATCACTTCAAACCTATTCAATCACCGCCATTATTTCGCCAAGCCCAACTACTGATCCAACCTTCGCATGAATCTTAATAACACCACTCAACTTAGCAACTACTTCAGTTTCCATCTTCATCGCTTCAACAAGAGCTATAGGCTCGCCCTCAAAAACTGCCATGCCGTCTTCCACCAACCACTGCTGCAACGTTCCTGGAATCGGAGACACTACTGAGTTATCAGTCTGCTCATGTTCCAACACTAGAGCATCGACGCTGGGCTTATTGAATGAAAAGAGTGCCGAGGGGATACCAAGACGGTGAAGCTTACCGTCAATCTCGATAGCACACCGAACCAATTGATCTTCAGTTGCATCTACACGTTCTGCCGGCGGCAGCCCTTTAAACTCTTTCTCAATCCAATTCGTATACACGCCGAAACTATCATCACCATTGAACTTCGGCTCATCCATCACCGCGCGGTGGAATGGAAGCACAGATGCCACACCTTCAATTCGGAACTCTGCCAAAGCCCGACGGGCTCGCTTAACAGCTTTCTCACGCGTCTCACCGAATACGATGAGCTTGGCCATCATGGAGTCGTAGAGCCCCGGGATGGTTGAGCCACTTTCTACGCCGGTGTCTAGGCGCACCCCAGGGCCCGATGGAGCGCGAAACTTTTCGATCCTCCCGGGTGTAGGTAAGAAGCCGCGCCCTGGATCCTCGGCATTGATACGGAACTCAAATGCGTGCCCGCGTACAGCTGGTGTTTCCAAGACCGACACCGGCAGACCATCGGCAATACGCAGTTGTTCAACTACAATATCGATGCCGGTCGTGACTTCAGTAACAGGATGCTCTACCTGCAACCGAGTATTTACTTCCAGAAAGGAAATTGTCCCATTCTGGGAAAGCAGGAACTCAACCGTACCCGCCCCCACGTAACCTGCGTGGCGACAGATATCTCGAGACGCCTTGTGGATGGCCGCACGCTGCTCTTCAGTAATGAACGGCGCCGGCGCTTCTTCCACAAGTTTCTGATTTCGACGCTGCAACGAGCAGTCGCGTGTGCCGAGCACAACGGTATTGCCATGGGTATCGGCAATCACCTGAGCCTCAATGTGCCGAGGCTGCTCAAGGAACTGTTCTGCATAACATTCACCACGACCAAAAGCTTCCGTCGCTTCACGCACCGCTGACTCGAACAGCTGCCCTACATCTTCGAGCTTGTGGGCGACTTTCATCCCACGACCGCCACCGCCAAAAGCCGCTTTGATCGCAAGTGGCAAGCCCACCTCTTTAGCAAATTCAACAGCCTCGCGAGCATTTGCCAGCGGGCCCGGTGTACCTTTGACCAACGGTGCGCCTACCGCCTGGGCAATGTGGCGTGCTTCAACTTTATCTCCGAGCGCGCGAATCACATCTGGCGATGGGCCGACCCATGCCAAACCTGCATCCAAAACAGCCTGTGCAAACTCCGCTCGTTCAGATAGGAAGCCGTACCCAGGGTGAACAGCATCCGCACCCGCTCGCTTGGCGATTTCAACAATTTTCTGAATGTTGAGGTAAGTGTCAGCTGGACGACCTGGGCCGAGACCATAGGCTTCGTCGGCAAGCTCGACATGTAGAGATGAAGCGTCGACGTCCGAATAGATGGCGACGGAATTCACACCATAATCCTTCGCAGCCCGGATGATGCGGATCGCGATTTCGCCACGGTTTGCGATGAGTAATTTCTTCATCGTTCGGTTTCCTTAACTTGCGGATCAAATCCAGCGATAGCGTTAAAGCGGATGCGCGCACCAATCGGGATCTGCGCCGCTAGTGATAAGTGGTGCTCGGCTACTACGGCGATGACTGGATAACCGCCCGTGAGCGGGTGATCTGCCAAGAACAACACCGGTTGACCATTACGTGGAACTTGGATCGCCCCCCGCGAAGTGCCCTCAGAGGGCAGCTCATCAGCACATTCACGGGTTAGCGCACTGGCGCCATTGAGTCGAACACCTACACGGTTAGATTCGGGCGTGACTTTCCAGGCCTGCTCAGTGAAGGTGCGAATCGCCTCTGGTGTAAACCAGTCAGTACGCGGCCCCATCACTACATCGAGCACGACAATATCGTTACTTGCCGGGAGCTTCGGCTCTTCAATTGGTTGCGCACAAACTGAACCACATACGTCATTAGCGAGCTGCAGCACCGCACTTGCAAAGATCGGCTCGGGCCCGACTTTGGCCAACGTATCGGTAGAGGCAGAGCCGAGAGTTTTCGGAGCTACCAAACCACCGCGCAGCGCGACATAGCTGCGTACGCCGTGTGAGGGCACACCCAGAGCCAAGGTGTCGCCTGCATTCAGAGCGACTGGCGCAGAGCATGCGATGCTGGCTACTCGACCATCTGCCGTGGTAAGAGCGAGAGGTACAGCTGCTCCCGTTACTGCCACAGTTAACGGCAACTCAGCTTCGAAGACCGCACCGCCATAGGTCACTTCCAAGGCCACAGCGGTGTCGCTGTTACCAAGCAGTTCGTTAGCCAAGCGCAGCGCGTTTAAGTCAGCTGCACCCGATTGCGAAACGCCTTGGTGTGCGTTGCCTGCACGCCCTAAATCTTGGAAAAGTATGGGGCGATCAGTACCAACAACTCTGAATCCTTTGCCCTGGAATTTGTGGAGAGCCGGATGCGCTTTTACCACAGGGCCAGTTGCTTGATGGGCGGCTGCCTCAACGAAGCGAACCCGATCACCTGGTTTCAACAAGGCGGCCTGTTCACGGCTCACATCCCACATAGGAACCACTGTGGCCCCTAACAATTGCCAGCCACCAGGTGTATCGGATGGATAGACTCCGCAGAAACGACCGGCCAGCGCAACAGATCCTGCTGGGATACGTACCCGAGGGCTATCACGACGAGGCACGTCCAGCTCTGGATCGTCACAGGTCATGTAAGCGAATCCAGGTGCGAATCCTGTAAAGGCCACGGTGAAGGTAGCAGCCTGGTGACGGCGAATCAGTTGCTCGACTGACCAACCCAAGTAGTCTGCGACAAATGCGAGATCCTCTCCGTCGTAAACCATCGGAATCTCAACTAAATCACCGGAGCGGCTGAGGCCAGCTTGTGGCCGCAGCGAAGAAATTTGAGCGTACAACTCTCTGGCAGTGGTTACGAACGGATCGTACGAAACGTGCAGTGTTACAGCACCAGGAACGACTTCCTTCAAGCCCTCGAAGCACGCTGCTTTAAGCGCGTCACCAAGAGCGATTGTCGACTCGAGATCATCAAGCTCGACAATGAATCTATTCGATCCCGCAGGGAGAAATTGCAAGGTTTTGGACATGTAATCAGCCCTCGCTCATCACTGCGAAACTATGCAGTTGGACATCGTTTTGCTCGAAAGCGTCCCGAAGGGCTTTAGCGGTCTGAACAGCAGCAGGGTTATCACCATGGACACAGATTGAATCCGCCTGCAGGGTCACCGTACTACCATCGACAGCCTCAACCACACCCTCGCGAACCAATCGCAACATGCGCTGCGTGATCAACTCGGGATCGTGCAATACCGCACCCGCGATGCGACGATTCACCAGTGATCCATCGCTGTTGTAGGCACGATCGGCAAATGCCTCACACATCACCCGCAAGCCTGCTTCGCGAGCCTGCTCGACAATCGGTGCACCTGCCAGTACGAGCAGGATCAGCGACGGATTTACTGCTTTGATTGCCGCGATCACATCAGCGCCCTGACGCCGATCTTTAGCGATAGTGTTGTAGAGCGCTCCGTGAGGCTTCACATAGCTGATGGTGGTTCCAGCCGCCTTTGCCAAACCCTCCAATGCGCCGATCTGATAAATAACATCACCAATCAGTTCGGAGCTGGAAGGTTCCATCACCCGGCGGCCAAACCCAACCAGGTCGCGATAGCCAACGTGAGCCCCAATGGTGACCCCGCGCGCGACAGCTTCCTTGAGCACAGAAAGAATCCCCGCAGGGTCTCCCGCGTGGAAACCGCAAGCGATGTTTGCGCTGGTGACGATGTCCAACATGGATGCGTCGTCTCCCATGGGCCATGGGCCAAAGCTTTCGCCGAGGTCGCTATTGAGGTCGATTTTAACCATTATCCTGCACACCCATCGAATATCACGTTGGCCAACCTAAACGATTACAGCAATTTGTACTTGCTAAGCGAAGTGGTCTTGATCAGGTGACCATACTTCTCACCGAAAGCTTTCATGTTGTCAGTATTGGCGTGCAGATCCAGCGACTTCTGGTCATCCCAGACTTCGTAGAACAGGAACTCGCCTGGGTTTTCTTCGGCCACGTGAAGATCGTATTTTACGAAGCCCGGCTCGGTTTTCGCGTATGCCACGAGCTCCAGCAGGGCCTTTTGAAGTTCAGCTTCTTTACCTGGCTGAGAGTGTGTTACAGCGACCACGTACAGTTTTGCCATTTCTTTAACTCCTCGCTTGATATTTTTATGCAATCTCGACTTTTACTGCAGTCTTGATTGAATTAGCAATGAAGCACCCTTTATGAGCGCGATGATGCAAGCGCTCTAGGGCATTTCGATCCGGACGTTTTTCGGAAGAGAATTCGACTTTAGGGCTCAAAATGATTTCAGATACCCAAAAGCCACCTTCCTCACGCTTAGAAACAATGCCTTTGGCATTATCACTGTAGCTGGCAACAACGTACCCCTGACCCTCGCAGATGGCCAGAAAATAGAGCATGTGGCAGCTGGCCAAAGCGCTAACAAGCAACTGCTCGGGATCCGCTCTTTCAGCAGTACCCAGGTAGTCAGAGGCTGCCGAAGCGTCGACTTTTACCTTGTCGCTATAGAACACTTCCAAGTCGCGACTGTATGTCCCCGGTTTTTCTTTATGATCTGTCGCGACCCATACAACTTTTGCAAAATGCTCAGACATCACAAATACCTCTTTCAGTGATACTAAGCGACAGATAAATCCGGAGAGTCTGCCGCAAGATCAGTCACAAGCATGTATCCAGGCTCATGGGTGATGGCAATATCTACGCCGGCCTGCTTGATGGCCATCTGCGGGGTAACCCCGCACGCCCAGAATCCAAAGATGTCGCCTTCGCGATAGACCGGAGCGTCGCCAAAGTCTGGACGATCAATGTCTGTGATCCCAATCAGCGAAGGATCACCAATATGCACCGGCGCACCGTGAGCCAAGGGGAACCGCTCCGACAGCACGATTGCCTTGATTGTGTCCTTCGGACGGAAGGCTCGCATCGAGACGACCATGGAGCCCTTGAACGGGCCGTAACTCTCGGTAGGTAAGTTGGTAACGTACATTGGGACGTTACGATTTGCGCTGATATGCCGGATTTCGATGCCCGCGTTCAGGATCGCGTTCTCAAACGAGAACGAACATCCCAGTGCGAACGTGACAAAGTCGTCCCGCCAAAGGTCAACCAACGAGTCCACGGTGTCTGTGTGCACGCCGTTACGATAAACCCGGTAACGTGCTACGTCAGTGCGGATATCGATGTCACCAGCCAGCGGAAGGCTCGGATCACCTGGCTTGCCCATTGCTACCAAAGGACAACTCTTCGGGTTGAGATCGCAGAACACCTTGAAATCATCTGCGAATCGCTTTGGCAGGATCATCAAATTGGCTTGCATGTAGCCATCAGCGAACCCGCTGGTCGGCACCCGCAGGTTGCCAGTGCGAATCATCTGCCTTACTTCTGCAGCAGACTTCGCCTGCATTTCTTTAATTGGTTCCATTCTGGCACCTACGTGGACGAATCAATCGCTTACTGAGCCTGCAGCACGTCAACCATCGCTTTCGCGATTTCAACGTCCGCTGCTTCAGGGCCGCCGGAGACGCCTACCCCCCCAACAACTTCTCCATTGATGGTCACCGGCAGACCACCGCCGAACACCACGAATGGACGAGCACATGAGCGCTCCAGCCCGTAAAGCTCCTGGCCTGGCTGAGTGATTGCCATCCAAGTGTCAGTGGACTTGCGTAACGCAGCAGCGGTGTACGCCTTGTTAGTGGCGACTTCGATGGTGCCGAACGCGGCATTCTCAACCCGAATAAAACCAACTAGGTGACCACCAGCATCAACAATGGACAAGCACGAGCGCTGATCAAGCTCATTTGCGCGCTTGATACCAGCCTGCAGGGCTGCCATGGCGAGTTCGTGTTTGATAAGCATCTAAGCTCTCCCTCAAGGTCAGTTGTAAACGCCACCGCAGACGTTGATTGCCTGCGCTGTTACATAGGAAGACTCATCAGAGGCGAGGAATACGAACAGCGGAGCCACTTCATCAGCAGTTGCTTGACGACCAAGCGGAATCAAAGACTTGATCAGCGCCTCTTGCTTCTCTTTGCCACCGATATAATCAATAACAGGGCCATTGAACGGTGTGTCAATCCAACCTGGGCATACAGCGTTAACACGAACACCATCTTTGGCCAGCTCGATCGCCATGGTCGTAGCCATACCAATCACAGCTGCTTTAGAAGACGAGTAGCACGTGAGACCTGGAGCACCGCGCTTGCCAGCCAAGGATGACATCATCACAACAGACGATTTTTTCGCCTTCTGCAGATGTGGCAGCGACTCCTGAACAAAGATGAAGTTTGCCCGGACGTTGATATCGAAAACCTTATCCCAGGCTTCAGTGGAAAACTCAGCAACGTTACCAGAAAGCTGGATGCCGGCATTCAAGCATAAAGTATTTAGACCACCCATCCAGTCCGCTGCTTTAGTAACGACAGCGCGGATATCGTTCTCGCTACTCAGATCTGCACGAAAGAACTTCACCGCTTTAGGGAAGCGCTGCTCAACTTTAGCACCGCGTTCAGAGTCAATATCAACGATTGCTATTTTAGCGCCTTCCTGTACGAAAGACTCAACAATAGACAGACCAATATTAGCTACGCCACCTGTCAAAAGGACGAGCTTACCCGCCAAACGATCGGTCATATAAACCTCGTTCATAAAAATATTATTTGATATACGCCATCACTCAAAAGTAATGGCGTAATGAATCACTTCGCTTGGGCGATGTTTTCCAGAACCAGCGCATTAACTTCGGAAGCTGCTTCCATCTGAGGCATGTGCCCAACAGCGCTGACAACTTTCAGCTTGGCTTGCGATGGGATCTGCTGTTCGCCTGGCAGCGGAACAATCTGATCCTTTTCACCCCAAATCAGGGCTACTGGGCCATTAAAATCGGCGATGGTGCCGGCAATCCAGTGCCGCTGCTGGCCATCTGCGTCAACGATGGTGTCACGGATTGCGGAGAGCGCCTCCGGCACACCTTCCAGACGCTTGAAGCGCAGAGTGCCCTCAATCATGTCGTTGCTGATCTTCGAAGGATCAGCCAACAGGCGCTCAAGCACTTCCTTCAGCGGACGGCGACGTTCTGCAGAGATGAAGTCATCCAAGAAGGTCTTGTTGATCTGCTTACCAAGACCTACAGGAGCGATCAGCGAGAGCGAAGCTACACGACCCGACTGACGTGCAGCCAATGCAGCCGCAACCGCACCACCGAAGGAGTGAGCTACAAGATGTATTTTGCCCGGCGCCACGGTTTCGAGAGCTCGGTCTACGGCACTTACCAGATCTTCAAAGACATTGCTGCCCTGGATTGGAGTAGATGCACCATGTCCAGGCAGATCCACGGCGACCACACGATAATCTTTGGCAAACGCGTCCTGGTTGAACAGCCAAGTGGAAAGGTCGCCTCCGAAGCCATGAATCAGGACGACACTTTCGTCAGCCTCTGCGCCCATGGTCAAGACGTTCACCACGCGACCATCGCCTACATCTACAGCCTTGACGGAAGGAGCATTCGGATCTTCTTCAACTGCTGCGCCGTTGGCGTCAGCGAACGAAGCAATAAAGGCGTCAATGTCCTCATCGCTTACCGAAGCATCGGCGATGACGCCTACAAGGGCCCCTACCGGCGCGGTATCACCAACCTGGACGACGATGCGACGAAGAATACCGGTTGCTGCCGACTCGACCGCATTGGTGGTTTTGGTCGATTCTACTTCAATGATTTCTTGGCCTCGGGAGACCTCATCACCTTCGGCCACTAGCCAATCGGCAACAATGCCTTCGGTCATCGTCATGCCCCACTTGGGGATGGTGACTGCTTCAATCGACATACTGCTTACCTCTTAACGATCGACTTGACCGCGCGGATGACCGCCTCGGCATTAGGCACATATGCATCCTCGAGATTCGGGGCATAAGGCACTGGGGTGTGCGGCGCAGTGACCATTTTGATCGGCGCCTGAAGCGAGTCGAAGCATTTGTCAGCCAACAAGGCAGAGATATCAGCAGCAACGCCGCAGCGCGGGTTCGCTTCATCCACGATGACAACTCGGCCGATCTCTTCGGCGAAGTCCATCAGTGTGTCTTCATCAAGAGGCGAGGTTGTACGCGGATCGATCACACATGCAGAGATGCCTTCGGACTGCAGCTTGCGTGCAGCCTCCTCAGCGATAAGAACCATGCGGCCAATGGCAACGATCATCACGTCTTTACCATCGCGTACCACACGGGCCTCACCGAAAGGCACGGTATAGGCACCATCCGGCACTTCACCCATGGTGTCATACAGCATCTTGTTTTCCAGGAAGATGACCGGGTCATCATCACGGATAGCTTGCAACAGCAACCCCTTGGCATCGTATGGGTTCGAAGGAATAACCACCTTCAAACCAGGCACATGCGTGAAGATCGGGTAGAACGCCTGGGTGTGCTGAGCTGCAGAGCGAGTACCTGCACCATAGGTTGCACGGATCACGAGCGGCGATCGAGCGTGGCCACCAAACATGTAGCGGAACTTAGCGATCTGGTTGACGATTTGATCGAGGCACACGCCAGCGAAGTCTACGAACATCAGCTCGGCAATCGGACGCATACCTGTCAGCGCAGCACCCGCTGCCGCACCAATAAACGCGGTTTCGCTGATAGGGGTATCGCGTATGCGATCTGGGCCAAACTCGCCGAGCAGGCCGCGCGTAACACCAAATGCGCCACCCCAAGCGTCCTTGACACCGTTAGCACCGGCGCCGCCAGTAAGGTCTTCGCCCATCATAATCACGCGTGGATCACGCTGCATTTCCAAGCGCAAAGCATCGTTGAGCGCCTGACGGAAAGAAATTTTAGCCATGGTGCGCTCCTTACAGATACTTCACATAGACGTCGGTGGTGAGAGCAGAAAGCGGCGGGAACTCGGACGCGCGGGCAAACGCTACCGATTCGTTGACAGCCCCTGCTACCTCCTCGTCAATCGCGTCCAGGGCAGCCACATCCACAAGGGATTCGGCAGCCACTTTGGTGCGGAATTTGATCAGGCAGTCTTGATCCTGACGCATGATCTTCTTCTCTTCCGGCGTGCGATAAGTATCTGGGTCGCCGCTGTAGTGGCCGTAGTAGCGGGGCACACTGATGTGAAGCAAAGATGGGCCACCACCAGCACGGGCGCGAGCAATAGCCTCCCCTGCGATCGTATAGACCTTGAAAATATCGGTACCATCTACATGAGTAGATGGGATGTCGTAGCCCTCGGCACGACGCACGAAGCTACCGGCAGAAACAAACTCATTGGCGGTTGCTTCCCCGAAGCCGTTGTCCTCAATCACGAAGATGATCGGGAGCATCCAGATCTTTGCGAGGTTGAGACTTTCGGCCATTGCGCCTTCGTTCATGGCGCCGTCGCCTGCAAAAGCGATCGCAACACGGTCAGTTTTCTGCAGTTTCAGACTCAGTGCTGCACCGCAAGTGATTGGCGCACCACCTGCAACGATACCGTTAGCACCTAACATGCCCTTTCGCAGGTCGGCAATATGTTGGGAGCCACCTTTGCCCCCACAAGTCCCGGTCACTCGGCCGAACAGCTCGGCCATCATCGCGTTGATATCGCAACCCTTGGCGATACAGTGACCATGACCACGATGCGTCGACGAGATGTAGTCTTCATCCGTGAGGTGCATGCATACGCCAACTGCACTTGCCTCCTGGCCAGCATAGAGGTGGGTACTGCCGGGGATATCGCCGGTACCCATCTCGTTAATCACACGCTCTTCGAAGCTACGGATCGTCTGCATCGAGCGGTAGGCTTCAAGCAAACGCTCGCGGGGCAAATGCGGCGAGAACATTCCACTTCTCCTCATTTGAGTATTGCAACTTGTCTTGTCGTTATTGTGTGCCACAGCCCGTCGCTCTCATTCGCTGAGGGCAACCCTGGGGCATCCGATTCCAGGGTGACAGTGACTGCCTCGTAGCCCAATCGTCTCTCGATAGGCTGATAACGTCCAATTGCGATTGCGGATTGTCAGAGATAACGTCTTCTTATCGGTAGAGCTGGCCGCGCTTGCAAAAAAAAGCCATCGCTCCTGCGCATCACCCTCATTTTCTGCGGTAACGTATCAGCAGATTCGACAGCGGCGGGCCGTCTAGGGCGGGCCCCGCACCGCAACATACAATAAGATAAAGAGGCGCTGCATGATCGATCTACGAAGCCTTCAAACCTTTTACGCAGTCGCGCAGCTGGGAGGTTTTCACAAAGCGGCAGATAAGCTCCACACCTCCCAACCGGCCGTATCTGCACGCATCGCGCAGCTCGAAAGACAGCTCAATGGTCGGCTATTCGAAAGAGATAAGCGCGGTTGCTTCCTGACAGCTCAAGGGAGGGAGCTACTGACGTATGCGGAGCGCATGATCGCGCTCGAGAGTGAAATGGTAGAAGCTGTTGCAGGCCGCAAAGGTTTGAGCGGAAGCGTGAGCCTGGGCGCCTCCGACACCATCGTGCACACCTGGCTCTCCGACCTCCTCAAGCAGCTGAGCCTGGAATATCCAGAGATCACCATGGATGTTGTAGTGGACAGTACCGCCAACATGACAACAGGCCTCGCGGACTGCACCTTGGACGTCGCCCTACTGATGGGCCCGGTGAACATTGGCAACGCCGAAAATCTACCTCTGTGCAGCTATCCGATGAGCTGGATCAAATCACCCAAATTAGACCTGGGCGACCAGCCATTGACCCTTGAAGAAATCGCGTCGTACCCCGTCATTACCTACGCGCGAAACACTCGCCCGTACTGGCAACTGAAAGACATGTTTGATCGCAAAGGCCTTCACAAGGTACGACTCTTCTCCAACTCATCGCTGTCCTCAATCGTAAAGATGACGATTGACGGCATCGGCATCGCAGCCATCCCTGAGCACGCTGTATTTGACGAACTCGCCAGCGGCAAGCTTCACACAGTCCCTTCGACCCACGAGATGCCAGTGATGTCCTTCACCGCGAGCTTCATCGAGCGCGCAGACATGCCTCTCAACAGGATGGTCGCGCAGCTTGCACAAAAGGTAGCCGCTGAGTATTGGCGGGTATAAAAAAACGGAGCCTAGGCTCCGTTTTTTCATTTAGCTGCAGTATCAGGCCGTTGGGTTACGCCCAAGTCGTTCGTAGACCTCCGGCCGATTTGCCTTGAAATACTGAGCCAAGGCCATACCAGCGACGAGCACACCAAGCAGGCAGAACAGCATCCAATTTCTCTCGCCTGGTTCGCCACCGACCAGCATTTCAAAATGGTAAGCAACCAAGGTTACCAGTCCAACGAAGAACACGCCGGACAGCACTGGAGCAAGGAATGCCTTGGCGAAACTGACGCCCTCCTTACGCCCCTTACGAATGAACCACACGATTGCCGAGATATTGACGACTGTCATGAGGATAATGATACCAGAGGTGCCTACCCCGGAAAGCTGGCCATAGAGCAGTTCCGGCTTAGCGCCAAGGACAATGAATGGCAGCAATACGCACAGCACCATCGTAGAGACAGACATGGAAGCAGCAAACGGGGACGAATGCTTTTCATGGATATTGCTAAGGAACTTCGGAAGCGCGCCGTCATTACCGAGGTTGAACAGGTATCGTGACAGCACGTTGTGAGTCGACAGTGCGGATGCGAACGCGGAGGTAAGCACCAACATGGTCACGATCATCTGGAACCGACCGTCGATGTATTTTCCAAACGCCAGAGAGAACATGGTGGCTGGCGAATCAGTGGCGACCTGCTGAACACTGCTGCCGTAAGCAGTAACCAAAGCGTAAGCGCAGAGGGTGTACATGGCACCGATGAAGATAATAGCCCCATAGGTTGCACGAGGGATGGTTTTGTCGGGATCGCGCACTTCGTCACGGTAGAGGGCCGTGGCCTCAAAACCCATGAAGAAGGAGACTGCAAACAGCATCGCGAATGGAATATTGACTCCATCTTTAGACAACTCGCCAGCACTGAACGGCGCAGTTGCAGCCATACCGGTGTCGCCACCTACACTCAACACACCGAAGGAAAATCCAAGACACACCACGATCTCAGCGAGCATAACCCAGAGCAAAACTTTTGCCGAAAGCTCTACATGCAGGTAGCCCAAAGTACCCACAACCGCCCAGCAGGTCAGTGTGTAGAAGTACCAGGGAAATGCATTTCCAGTCAGCCCTCTATGAAAATCAGAGCACGCGACGCCAAAGTAAGAAGTGACACCAGCCAAGAGCACGAAGTATGAAACCGCCGCTGTCAGTCCAGCACCCAAACCGGTAGACTTACCCAGCCCATATGTGATGAAGGAATAGAAGTCACCCGATCTTCGGACAACCTTGTTCAACGTGATATATCCTATACCAAACAGCAGCATGACTGCCGCAACCATTATAAAGAGCAGCGGGCTACCCACACCGCCGAACATCAAAGAAACTGGAATGTATCCTGCAACTGTTGTCAATGGCGCAGAGAACGCCAGAACCGTCATTGCCAAGCTCAGGGCGCCCATATTACCAGAGAGCTTTTTTTGACTGACTGCGGCGTCCCCGACACTCTCGGAAGCCTCGATACTCATAGCCATCTTTCCTTTCTCCTCGACTCGTAAGCGCAACTTTAGTAAACGGCAGTAATCATTACTCAAGTAAAGCGCCACAATTTTTGTTATGTTGGATACTCGGCTTAGTGCACACAGATGCTGATGATCCGCTCGGAGTCAATCAAGCGTTCATCTAACATTTCAACATCGTGTTGAGCGTGCTCATCGCGCTGAGAGTCATCCTCGCCCCACCCTTCGATAACGTCAAATTTTCATTAGCTATTGTGTCTGATAATGGACGGTTATCAGTGTGAGCGGTACGCTCTATCACCCCGCCTAGAACTGGCTGATTTCTCAGACCATTTGGCCACAATAGCCCTCCAGATCCACTCCTGAAGCGACAGTAGAAACCAGCTCGGCCACTCTCAGCGTTGCGGGCCCAGCATTGGTGAGGTGCCATCGATGAATGACCATGGGCGGTGGTGTTGTCACAGGGAGGATCTCTAACTCGCCGCTCGCAAGGTGCTCCTTCACAAGGACTGCGGGCAGGACACCAATGCCGATACCGTTACGAATCAGCGTTATAAGCGCAGATATCGAAGGTGAACTGGATAGCTGGATAGTGGTGGGGCTGATGCCGTATTTAAATGCGAGCTTCTGGACGGTGCGTGCGGCATCGTCGGAAGGCGTCGTGTTGCTCATCGGGGTTAAGATCTGGTGAGAAAAGATGAATGCCTCATCAGCGAGGTCGCCCGCCAGCCCCGTTTTGCCCACCCACTTAGTCGGCAGGGTAAGCAGCTTCTCTGGCACTGCGTAGGGATTTTGAGGCTGTTTATCCAAAGACAGCACCAAATCAAGCTCTCCCCTATTGAGCTGTTCCAGGAGATCCGCCGTTAATCCCACCACCCATGTCACATTAACATTAGGTAGCTCAACCTGGGTGCGCTTTACCAGTTCTGGTAGAAGTGTATAAACCGCCGCCTCTATCAAGCCCACTCGTACTACACCGCCGATGTCTGAAAGCTGAGACGCAGCGCCCAAAAAATCCTGAAATGCAGAAATCGCCGCTTCTGCATAAGGCAACAACCGCCGTCCTTCTTCGGTGAGTGAAAGCATTTTATTATCAGACGTGAAAAGTTCTACCCCTAGCTGCTCCTCGAGATTTTTCACCCTCATAGATAGCGCAGAGGGCGTCGCATGCAGGCGTTCAGCTAATTTCCTCAAGTGCGGGGTGCGAGCCAGCTCAACAAACGTCTCAAGAAGCTTTGTGTTCATGATTACCTCCGGACATCTGTTCAACTTCCTTTAACGAGCATGCACAATTTTTTTTAATTTACAGTCTTCGGAAGGCGTCCCTACACTCTTTTTCAGCGTGAGGGCGAGCGCTTTTGCTAACAAACAAGAAGGTATTAATATGTCGAGTATTGAAAAAAGCGACCGACCGGTTCCTCCGACGCTGAAGGACATCGAAGAGGCTGCAGTCAGAATTCAAGATTACGCGGCGCGAACGCCTCTGCTGGAAAGCCCGGAGATCAACGAGCTGGTTGGCGGCCGATTGCTGTTCAAACCTGAGGTTCTGCAACGCACTGCTTCCTTCAAATTCCGTGGAGCTTGCAACCGCTTGCTTCAATTATCCGCAAAGCAACAGCGCGCAGGAGTGGTCGCCTTCTCTTCTGGTAACCACGCTCTCGCTACATCGGCGGTAGGTCGCATCCTGAACATCCCGGCCACGATCATCATGCCGTCTGATGCTCCGCAAGCCAAGATCAAAGGTGCTCGCGCAAACGGCGCGACCGTCATCCTCTACGACCGCCAAAAGGACGACCGTGAAGCCATCGGCGCT
Organism: Pantoea sp. Tr-811; assembly: GCF_011752535.1. Lineage (NCBI taxonomy): Bacteria > Pseudomonadati > Pseudomonadota > Gammaproteobacteria > Enterobacterales > Erwiniaceae > Pantoea > Pantoea sp. Tr-811. The sequence goes on along the minus strand of NZ_VWXJ01000018.1, from coordinate 127,908 downwards.
GAAATTGCTAACCGCACCGGCGCAACCATGGTTCCTCCCTACAACGACCCGTTCATCATCGCCGGCCAGGGCACTGTAGGTCTGGAGATCATGCAAGATCTCGAAGAAATGGACATCGAGGCCGACAGCGTTCTCGCCGCTTGCAGCGGTGGCGGCCTAATCGCGGGTGTGGCCACCGCTGTTCGTGCCAAAAGCGAGCGCACGCAGGTGTATGCAGTTGAGCCAGCAGGGTTCGATGAGCTGGCTCGCTCGTTGGCAAGCGGCAAGCGCGAAAGCAACTCGCCAGGTGCGAAATCCATCTGTGATGCCCTGCAGGTGGTAACCCCAGGTGACCTTACGTTCGACATTAACCAACGCCTGCTTGCTGGCAGCTTGGTCGTCACCGATGACGAAGTTCGTAAAGCAATGCGGGTTGCATATGACAAGTTGAAGCTCGTCTTGGAACCAGGCGGAGCAGTTGGTCTGGCCGCCGTTCTTGAAGGGCGGATTGAGACCCGCAACCGTACAACCGTAGTCGTGCTGAGCGGCGGCAACGTTGACCCCGAGCTTTACGCAGAAATCATCACTGCCGACTGAAGCATTCACTTGAAAAGCGAAAGGAGCTCTTATGCTCAAGCCTGATAGCGCCCAATATCAACGGGTCGCGCAGACCATCGACGACTTCATGAAGATCGACTACACCGGTGTCGGTCTCATCTCCAAACTGTATGAAGCCCTGCAAAAAAATCAGCCAGGCTTCTGCTGCATGGGGGCCGCTGAGCGCCTGGTTGAAGCAGCCAAATCGCACCCGGATCGCCCGATTGCGATCGCAACCGGATTCCCTGAAGGTGGCGGTGTTCCAGAGACCGATGGCCCTATCGGCGCGGCCTTGCTCGCCCGCGCAATTTTCCTGGGCCTGGGCGTGATGACCGTCATCGTTATCGATGAAGACTGGGTCGAGATGATGGTGGCGACCTGTCGCGGCGCCGGCCTGGCCCCTCGCCTGCTGCCTGAGTCGGGTAAAGCCGATTACATCGAGTACCTGCGTCCGGTGTACATCAAACCAGTCTCCAAAGAGAAGAAGGCTTGCCATCAAGCCAGCGATGACCTTCTGAGCATCACTCAGCCTTCGCTCCTGCTTTCTATCGAGCGCCCAGGTTGCAACGTGAATGGTTTGTATCACGGCTTGGGTGGCCGCCCTCTGGATGGAATGGTCGGAGACCTAGATTACCTGTTCAACACGGCCAAAAAGCAAGGGCTCATGACCCTGGCTATCGGAGATGGTGGTAACGAACTGGGGATGGGTGTAATCAAGAAGGAGCTGCCTACCTTCTCACCTAAAGCAGTGGACTGCGGCATTCCAGGTCGTGGCGGCGTAGGTGCCGTTACAGCTGCAGAGTGGCTGGTGATATCCAACATCTCGAACTGGGGCGCAACCGGCATCGTCGCGGCCCTTTCTGCTCTGCTGGAAAACCCAGTGATCTTCCACGAACCAGAAATCGAAACCCGCAGCACTGAGCTCTGCATCGCACACGGCGGTGTGGATGGCATGTTCATGGGGCCAGAGCCGGCTCATGACGGTATCGCAATGCGCGAATACGAAGGGATGGTCAGAGCACTGCGCGGTAGCGTGATGCGCGCTATGGGCCACTCGATTAACTGGAAAGGCGACCAAGGCGACTGGAGACAAATCAAATGAGTTATAAAACTTTCACCGAAGCTCTGCGTGAATTCAAATTGGAGCTGCCTCCAGTAAATCTACCGCGTGGTAGCTACGTACCCGCGATCAAAGCCGGCGACTTTCTCTTCGTAGCTGGCCAAGCCCCACGCCTGAACGGCGAGCTGAAATTCTCTGGCCGTGTAGGCCGCGATATCACGATCGAAGAGGGTCGAGAAGCAGCCAAGCTGTGCGCCCTCAACATCATCAGCCACCTAGCAAATGCCACAGGCGATGACCCTTCCAAGGTGGTGACCGCAGTGCGACTGGCTGGCGTGGTAAATTGTGCAGAAGACTTCACCTCACATTCGCAGGTGCTGGATGCTGCATCAGATCTGATTGCCAAAGTGCTTGGTGTCGCCGGCCAACATGCTCGCATCGCAACCGGCGCATCTTCACTGCCGTCGGGTATGGCGGTCGAGATTGAGGCCGCATTCCTGCTGAAGAATTGATGCGTGCGGGGCGGATCTGATCCGCCCCTTTTTCACAGCCAGTAATCTGGCTCCTGATAGACCTCTTTCAGGTAATCGATGAAGTGGCGCACCTTGGCAGGAAGGAAGCGTTGCTGTGGATACACGGCCTGAATGTCGTAGTCAGGCAACGCAAACTCGTCCAGCACCGTTATGAGTTCCCCACTCTCCAATTCGCGATGTATCTCCCAGGTAGATCGCCAACCGATCCCCAGTCCCTGCCTCATCCACGAGAAAAGCAGCTCGCCATCATTGCAAGCCATGCTTCCGCTTACCCTCATTGCCACCTGCTTACCGTCTCGCTGGAACGTCCAGCCTCGTGGTTGTCCGCCTTGGGAGGTGAACGCCAAACAGTTGTGATCAACCAGTTGCTCCAGCCTTGTAGGCTTACCGTATTTTTCGAAATACTCCGGCGTACCGCAGATCACCCGACGGTTTGAGTAGAGCTTCACGGCTACGTAGTTCGGATCTGTGACCCAGCCGATCCGAATGCTCAAGTCGTACCCTTCTCCCACTAGGTCGACCAGGCTATCGGTCAGGTTGAATGACAGTTTGAGGTGTGGAAATTTCTGGTGGAATCCGAGCGCATGGGGCGCAACATGAAGCCTGCCAAAAGCTGCTGGTGCTGACACTAGCAGGTTCCCCGTCACCAGTTTGGCACTGTTGCTGATACTGGCCTCCATCTCATCAAACTCTCGCACCAGGTCTTTAGCACGCTCCAGAAGCTGCTCACCAAGCTCGGTGAGATGAAGCCCGCGTGTAGAGCGATGCATCAGCTTCACGCCCAATCGCTTCTCCAATGAGTCCAGACGCCTGCCGAGCATTGCCGGCGTAACGCCCTCACTCAGCGCGGCAGCGGCAAAGCTTCCCTTCTGTGCAATTTGGATGAAGCTCTGCAGTTCAGTAAACCGTGCCATTCGATACCTTTTATATCGACAGAAACTCATTTTGGGATCTTCAACCCATGATCCCGCTGATCCAGACTGGAGCCCACGTATAAAAATATCGATTTCCTGGAGGAAAGAGTATGCCCAAAATGAGAGCCATTGATGCCGCCATTCAGGTGATGCGTCGGGAAGGCGTCGATACCGCTTTCGGTATTCCAGGCGCAGCCATCAACCCACTGTACTCGGCTCTGCAGAAAGTCGGTGGCATCGATCACGTCCTCGCTCGTCACGTCGAAGGCGCCTCGCACATGGCCGAGGGCTACACCCGTGCCAACCCGGGCAACATCGGCGTGTGCATCGGTACCTCCGGCCCAGCCGGCACCGACATGGTCACCGGCCTGTACAGCGCCTCGGCCGACTCCATCCCGATTCTCTGCATCACCGGCCAGGCCCCGCGTGCCCGCCTGCACAAGGAAGACTTCCAGGCTATCGATATCACCAACATCGTCAAGCCAGTAACGAAGTGGGCGACCACCGTTCTGGAACCGGGCCAAGTGCCGTACGCCTTCCAGAAAGCTTTCTACGAGATGCGCACCGGCCGCCCAGGCCCTGTTCTGATCGACCTCCCTTTCGATGTTCAAATGGCTGAGATCGAATTCGATATCGACGCCTATGAACCGTTGCCGGTGCACAAGCCTAGCGCTACTCGCATTCAGGCAGAGAAAGCGCTGGCCTTGCTCAACGAAGCAGAGCGCCCGCTGATCGTCTCCGGCGGTGGTGTTATCAACGCCGATGCCAGTGACAAGCTTGTCGAATTCGCCGAGCTGACCGGCGTTCCAGTCATCCCTACCCTGATGGGCTGGGGCACTATTCCTGACGACCACGCGCAGATGGTCGGCATGGTGGGGCTGCAGACTTCGCACCGCTACGGCAATGCCACCCTGTTGGAATCCGATCTCGTGTTTGGTATCGGTAACCGTTGGGCTAACCGCCATACTGGCTCGGTTGACGTCTACACCAAGGGCCGCAAATTCGTCCACATCGACATTGAGCCGACTCAAATTGGCCGCGTCTTCACGCCTGACCTTGGCATCGTTTCCGATGCAGGCAAAGCACTGGACATGTTTCTCGAAGTCGCTCGCGAGTGGAAAGCGGCTGGTAAGCTGAAGTCCCGCCAGGCATGGCTGGAAAGCTGCCAGGAGCGCAAAGCCACGCTGCAGCGCAAGACCCACTTCGACAACGTCCCGGTTAAACCGCAACGCGTGTACGAAGAGATGAATCAGGTCTTCGGTAAGGACACCTGCTACATCAGCACTATCGGCCTGTCGCAGATTGCCGGCGCGCAGTTCCTGCACGTCTACAAGCCACGACACTGGATCAACTGCGGCCAGGCTGGCCCGCTGGGCTGGACGATCCCTGCTGCTCTGGGCGTAGTGAAAGCTGATCCAAGCCGGCAGGTAGTTGCGCTGTCCGGTGACTATGACTTCCAGTTCATGATTGAAGAGCTTGCAGTGGGCGCGCAGTTCAATCTACCGTACGTTCACGTTCTGGTGAACAACTCCTACCTGGGCCTTATTCGCCAAGCTCAACGTGGTTTCGAGATGGATTACTGCGTACAGCTGGCGTTCGAAAACATCAACGCTCCGGAGCTCAATGGCTACGGCGTGGATCACGTCGCAGTAGTCGAGGGTCTGGGATGCAAAGCAATTCGCGTATTCGAGCCGTTCGAGATCGCACCAGCTCTGCGTCAAGCGCAACGCATGGCTCAAGAGCACCGCGTACCAGTTGTCGTTGAAGTAATCCTGGAGCGCGTAACAAACATTTCAATGGGCACCGAGATCGACGCGATCAACGAATTTGAAGAGCTGGCCGTATTCGCCAGCGACGCGCCAACTTCGATCATGCCGCTGAGCAATTCCTAAGATTTTTGAGGACAGCAGAATGCCCCGTTTAGCCGCCAACCTCTCGATGTTGTTCACCGAGCACGACTTCCTTGCTCGCTTCGGTGCCGCTGCCAATGCTGGGTTCACCGGCGTTGAATACCTGTTCCCGTACGACTACCCAGCGGAGCAAATCTGGCAGCAGCTCGAACAGCACGGTCTTACTCAGGTGCTCTTTAATTTGCCAGCTGGCGATTGGGCCAAAGGCGAGCGAGGTATTGCTTGTCATCCTGATCGAGTCGACGAATTCCGTGGTGGTGTAGACAAGGCGCTCGCGTACGCCAAGGTTCTGGGCAATCGTCAGATCAACTGCTTAGCGGGGATCGCACCCGAGGGTGTCGATGATGAGTTGGTGGAGATGACTCTCATCAACAACCTGCGGTATGCCGCTGACAAGCTGAAGGCCGCAGGAATCCGCTTGGTGATGGAGATGATCAATACCCGAGACATCCCAGGCTTCTACCTCAACACCACCAAGCAAGCGCTCGACATCCGTAGCAAGGTGGGCAGTCATAACCTCTATCTGCAGTATGACATCTACCACATGCAGATCATGGAGGGTGACCTCGCTCGCACCATGGAATCCAACCTGGATGTGATCAACCACATTCAATTGGCCGATAACCCTGGTCGCCACGAACCCGGCACTGGCGAAATCAACTATCGCTTCTTGTTCGAACACTTGGATCGAATTGGCTATCAGGGCTGGATAGGCGCGGAATACAAGCCCCAGACCACGACCGAGGCCGGCCTGGGCTGGCTGAAAACGCACAACGCAATCTGAACGAGCCAGGCGCACAGCGCCTGACTTGAACCTATGCAAAGAGGCAAAACTGTCATGGCTAAAATCGGTTTCATCGGTACCGGGATCATGGGCAAGCCCATGGCCCAGAATCTGCAAAAAGCAGGTCACAGCATCTTCGTATCTACCCACCACGATCCTGCACCGGCAGATCTGGTTGCGACTGGCGCAGTGGCATTGGCCAACCCGAAAGAAGTTGCCCAAGAAGCCGAATTCATCATCGTCATGGTGCCGGATACGCCGCAGGTCGAGTCCGTCCTTTTCGGTAAGAACGGCGTAGCTGAGGGTGCTGGCCCGAACAAGATTGTTATCGACATGAGCTCGATCTCGCCTAGCGCCACCAAAGCGTTCGCCGAGAAAATCAAGGCAACCGGCGCCGACTATCTGGACGCCCCGGTGTCTGGCGGTGAAGTGGGTGCAAAAGCTGCAACCTTGAGCATCATGGTAGGTGGTAGCCCGCAAGCATTCGAGCACGCCCTCCCACTGTTCGAAGTCATGGGCAAGAACATCACCCGCGTTGGTGGCAACGGAGACGGCCAGACCGCCAAAGTAGCCAACCAGATCATCGTCGCGCTGAACATCCAGGCCGTCAGTGAAGCGCTGCTGTTCGCTGCCAAAAACGGCGCGGATCCTGCCAAGGTGCGTGAAGCACTCATGGGCGGCTTCGCCTCGTCAAAGATTCTCGAAGTGCATGCCGAACGTATGATCAAAGGCACCTTCGACCCAGGTTTCCGTATCAACCTGCACCAGAAAGATCTCAACCTCGCCCTACAGGGAGCGAAAGAGCTTGGGCTGAATTTGCCCAATACCTCGAATGCTCAGCAAGTCTTCAGCACCTGTGTTGCACTCGGTGGGGGCAACTGGGATCACTCAGCGTTGATCAAAGGCTTGGAGCATATGGCGAATTTCTCAATTCGCGATAAGCGCTAAGGGACAGCTCGGCTGGGTGGTAGTCCGCGCTACCACCTAGCCAGGCGACCAAATACTACGCTGGATCCTCCGCTCCCCCCCTCCCAAATAGCGCACCGTCTCAGTTCCAGCCTTCCAGGCGCATCGTGGAACGCACTAGCCGCTGCTCTTCCTCTTCGATCTCACGCAAACTGTCCCTGATGCTGTGAATATGTTCACGTGCAGCACGTTGAGCCTGTTCAGGAAGCTGTTCCATTACGGCGTGGTAGAGCCGGGAGTGCTGCCTATCGATCTGGCGCTTCTGAGGAGGCCGGCAGTAGAGGTTATTTACCGAGGCGAACACAGTATTGAGGGTTAAGTCACTCAGCCCCTGCAAGGTGTGCACCAGCACAGGGTTATGGGACGCTTCACTGATAGCGCGATGAAACGCATGGTCAAGCCTAGCTTGCTCCTTGGGCTCATGGTGCTGGGGATCAGTGTGCGCTGCGAGCATTTCCTCATAACGCTTGCGAATCAGCAATCGATCCACATCTGTCGCTCGTAACGCGGCAAGTCGTGCAGACTCCCCTTCAAGTAACGCTCTGACCTCCAGCAGGTCATAGAGCGTACGACGCTGGGAACTGAAGAGATACATCATTGGCGGAGTCGCTTCGGTGCGCGAGAGATCCGCCACGAAAGAGCCCCGGCCGTGCTCCGTGTCGATAATGCCGCGCCCACGCAGCACCCTGAGACCCTCTCGTAACGCAGAGCGCGAGCAGCCCATTTTGGCCATCAGCCGACGCTCGGAAGGAAGGGCTTGTCCTACCTTGATGACACCATCCACGATCAAGCGCTCGATACGCTCAGCAACTTGGTCAGCGACTTGGGTTTTTTCTTGTTTGCCCGAGTGCGATTTTTCCATCAAGACCTCTGAGTAACTGGTACTACCAGCCTGAAGTTGCAGGACGACGCGCGTCAGTTTATCCCCGTCAGGCCCTGAGCCATAGGGACTTTGGCCAGTCAGACGAAAAAACTGGTCGTACCAGAGCGCATGGTGATCGACAGCCTCGGATCAGCCGCGCAGTGTGGTCATGCCCCCGCCCCTGCCTGTTTCAATTTGTCCGAGCTGGGGGACAAATCACACAAGAACAAGAGCCGAACGCGAGTGCGCAATGAACATTCTCTACGATGAGCGTGTCGATGGTGCGTTGCCCAATATCGACAAAAACCAAGTGCTCGAATTGCTTTCAAGCACGATGCCTGATCTCGAAATTCTTTCCTCGATCGAGGAGCTCACCCCATACGAATGCGATGGTTTGTCTGCCTATCGAGTCATGCCTCTTCTGGTCGTGATACCGACCAAAATTGATCAGGTTCAAGCCATACTCAAAATCTGTTACCAGCTGCGTGTGCCGGTCGTTGCGCGAGGTGCAGGTACAGGTCTTTCAGGAGGAGCACTGCCTCACGAGCGGGGCATCCTGTTGGTAATGGCGCGCTTCAACCAGATCATTGAAGTCAATCAGTACGGGCGCTTCGCAAGAGTGCAGCCCGGCGTTCGCAACCTTGCAATATCCCAAGCAGCTGCGCCCCACGGACTCTATTACGCCCCCGATCCATCTTCTCAGATCGCGTGCTCCATCGGTGGCAACGTCGCCGAGAACGCAGGTGGAGTTCATTGCCTCAAGTACGGTTTGACCGTTAACAACATCCTCAAAGTGGAGATCCTCACCATCGAAGGTGAGGCTCTTACTCTCGGTAGCGATGCCTTGGACTGCCCTGGTTTCGACTTACTGGCACTCTTCACGGGTTCAGAAGGCATGCTGGGCATCATCACGGAAGTGACGGTGAAGCTCCTACCTAAACCCCAGGTCGCACGCGTTCTGCTCGCAAGCTTCGACTGCGTAAAAAAGGCAGGGGCAGCAGTAGCCGACATCATCGCCGCCGGCATCATCCCGGGCGGCTTGGAGATGATGGATAACCTCTCGATCCGTGCTAGCGAAGACTTCATTCACGCAGGCTATCCAGTCAATGCTGCAGCCATGCTGCTCTGCGAGCTGGACGGCGTTGAATCAGATGTCCAGGAAGACTGCGATCGCGTGAAGACCATCCTCGAACTGGCGGGCGCTACCGATGTTCGCCTGGCACAGGATGAAGCTGAGCGCGTGCGATTCTGGGCTGGTCGAAAAAATGCTTTCCCTGCGGTGGGCCGAATCTCTCCCGATTACTACTGCATGGATGGCACCATCCCCCGTCGCGAGTTACCACGGGTTCTGAACGGCATTGAAGAGCTGTCCAAACAATACGGTTTGCGAGTCGCGAACGTGTTCCATGCCGGCGACGGAAATATGCATCCGTTGATCCTTTTTGATGCCAACCAGGAAGGTGAGCTGGAGCGCGCCGAAGCGCTTGGGGGAAAAATTCTCGAACTGTGCGTTGAGGTCGGAGGGAGCATCACCGGCGAGCACGGCGTTGGTCGCGAGAAAATCAATCAGATGTGCGCTCAGTTCAGTGGAGATGAAATCACCCTGATGCACGCGGTGAAAGAAGCCTTCGACAAACACGGCTTACTGAACCCAGGGAAAAACATTCCAACGCTTAATCGATGCGCTGAGTTCGGCTCAATGCACATCCATCGCGGCCATCTGCCTTTCCCTGAGCTGGAGCGTTTTTGATGCAATACGATCACGACAACAGCATGGATCTGCTTGAGCAAGTCAACTATGCGTTGAATGAAGATATTCCTTTGCGCATCCAAGGCAGCAACAGTAAACACATGCTGGGTGGCCATGTCGCGGGAGAGGTGCTGGATACCCGCATTCATCGCGGCATTGTGAATTACGACCCCACTGAGCTCGTCATCACCGCGCGTGCCGGTACCTCGCTTTGGGAGATCGAGGCCACCTTGGATCACGCCGGCCAGATGCTGCCATTCGAGCCTCCTCACTTCGGGCCCGATGCCACAATCGGTGGAATGGTCGCTAGCGGTCTCTCGGGGCCTCGACGCCCGTGGGCAGGCGCAGTACGCGATTATGTTCTGGGAGTTCAGGTAATCATCGGGAACGGCAAACACCTCAAATTCGGTGGCGAGGTGATGAAAAATGTCGCCGGGTACGACCTCTCCCGATTGATGGCCGGCAGCTTCGGTTGCCTGGGCGTCATCACCGAGGTTTCGTTGAAAGTGCTGCCCAAGCCTCGAGTATGTGCAAGCCTTTCTTTAGACATGAATCCTGCGCAGGCACTTGCGAACCTGGCTCGCTGGGGGCAACAACCCATTCCGATCAGTGCCGCATGCCATGACGGCTCCCTGCTTCATTTGCGAATGGAGGGTGGCGAGGGATCGGTAAAGTCTGCGTTGAGCATGATGGGAGGCGAGCCACTAGAAAACAGTTACTGGAAAACTCTGAGCGAACACGAAACCGACTTCTTCAAAAATCCGGAAGCTTTGTGGCGCATTTCTCTGCCAAGTCACGTCTCGCCATACATCCTCCCAGGCAAGCAGATGCTGGACTGGGCTGGAGTTCAACGGTGGCTCAAGACCAATCAAAATGCCCAAGAGATCCGTGAAATTGTAGGGCACCTTGGCGGCCACGCCATCTGTTACGCGCAAGGTGATTCATCGCTGCACCCTGTATCGAAGACGCTGCAAAAATATCAGCAAAATCTGAAGAATCAATTTGATCCTCAGAACATCTTCAATCCAGGCCGTATATGTGCGGAGGCATAAGGATAGCTCATGCAGACCATACTCAGCCCGCAAGCCAAAACCCTACCAAGAGCCGAAGAAGCGGAAAAGATTCTTCGCTCATGTGTGCATTGTGGATTTTGCACAGCAACTTGCCCGACCTATCAACTGCTGGGCGATGAACTCGACGGGCCGCGAGGCCGAATCTACCTCATTAAACAGGTATTGGAAGGCAAGGAAGTTACTGCTAAAACGCAAGAGCATCTCGACCGCTGTTTGTCATGCAGAAACTGCGAAACCACTTGCCCTTCAGGAGTTCAATATCACAACCTGTTAGATATTGGCCGTGAAGTAGTGGAGCAGGCAGTACCCCGCTCACTCCCTGAGCGACTTCTACGCACTGGCATTCGGGCGGTCATACCACGGCCTGCACTGTTTAACGCCTTATGCACCACAGGCATGATATTCAGACCACTGCTACCTAGTGTCTTGAAACAGAAAATACCGCCTCTTCCTAGGTCACCCAAAGAGCGCCCTCGTCGACATCATGCCCGCAAAGTTTTGATGCTCGAAGGTTGTGTCCAGCCGACACTGGCGCCCAATACGAATGCCGCCGCCGCACGCGTGCTCGATAAGCTGGGCATTTCAGTCGTGAGCGCCCCGCAAGCAGGCTGCTGCGGGGCCGTGGACTATCACCTGAACGCCCAAGAAAGGGGTTTAGAGAGGGCCAAACGAAATATCGACAGCTGGTGGCCGGCAGTGCAACGTGGCGTAGAGGCTATCGTCCAAACCGCTAGCGGATGCGGCGCATTTGTCCGCGACTACGGGCATCTTCTGGAGAATGATAAAGAGTACGCGGAGAAAGCGCGGATCATCAGCTCCCTGACGAAAGACTTGGCCGAGATCATTCGGGCCGAGCCCATTGAAGCGTTGAAGCCCAACGCAAGCCAACGGATCGCATTCCATTGCCCCTGCACTCTCCAGCACGCCCAGAAGCTGGGCGGCGCCGTCGAAGATATCCTTACACGCGTGGGCTTCTCACTCACGACGGTTCCTGATGGTCACTTATGCTGTGGTTCTGCGGGTACTTATTCTATCACTCAGCCAGAACTCTCGATTCGTCTGCGCGACCAGAAAATGAGAGCATTGCAAAGTGGTAATCCTGACGAGATTGTCACTGCAAACGTTGGGTGTCAAATGCACTTAAGTGGAGCGAGAACTAAACCTGTACGTCACTGGATTGAGATCATCGAGGAAAGTTTAAGCCCTCAAGAACAACCCTTGGAAATTAAGCCGGAGGATATGATTTCTCCATTCGCGTAAGACACGGCGAAATGACAGTTAAGTAGCCAAGGCATCAGGAGCTAAACACTCCTAACCTTGGCTTCAACCAACCAATTTCCATGCACTGATAAAATCGTGTTATCAGACCTGAACAAAAATGACATTCATGAAGCAACTGATGCCAGCTTCAACATGCTCCCAGCCATGTGCTAACGTGCACACCGAGCCAAGTTACAGGCACAAAACAGACAAAGCCTAGAACACGCTTATCTTTTACCCTATTTAGAGCGCTGGGCGTATTAGAGTCCAAACCACCGCACCCTGGAAATTGCTTCCTCAGTGCGGCGTTGCTCGTTACGTTATGAGGTGTGTGCTTTGTCGATATTCAAAAGCCAAAAGGCCCTAGTAGAATTCGCCCTTACTCTTGGCGTTTTCTCGCTGTGTACTGGCGAATTCGCCATGATGGGATTGCTATCTGACCTGTCCACGGCCTTCGCTAAACCCGAAACAAGTGTGGCTCACCTGATCAGTGCCTATGCCCTCGGGGTGGTTGTCGGTGCGCCGATCATGGTGCTTGTGGGGGTGTACCTTAACAAGCGGAACCTCATCCTTTTCTTGCTGGGGATCTACACCATCTCCAATGCCCTCAGCCTGCTCGCTCCAAATTACGAGACGCTACTGCTATCGCGATTGATCGCTGGATTCCCTCACGCGGCATACTTCGGTGTAGCTGCCACGATCGCGGCCTCGATGGCACCATTCAACAAGAGAGGCAAAGCCGTCAGCAGAATCCTCTTGGGTGTCACTGCCGCCATCCTAATCGGCGCGCCGGGCGCTACCTACCTGGGCCAAGCAATGGGGTGGCGCTGGGTATTCGGCAGCATCACGATATTGAGCATTCTCAGCTTGGTCTTGCTGTGCCGTCATGCACCTGAGGTCGAGAAGGAACCTCGGCTGGACTTTCGGGCGGAAATTGCATCGTTCAAGAGCACGCAGGTTTGGCTGGCCCTCGCGATAGGCGCTATCGGTTTCTCCGGAATGTTCGGGGTATACAGCTACCTCGCTCCGACCATCCTACATGTGACCCATTTGAGCGCAAACTGGATTGCTCCCATGCTTGCGGTATTTGGTGTAGGCACCATGATAGGCAACCTGGCCGGTGGCTGGCTCTATGACAGATACAAGTTCTTTGCCGTTAACCAGGTGATGATTTTCAGCGTCGTCGCGTTGTTTGCTTTTCCTCTCCTTTCCTCGACACCGGCAGGCATCACCTTTGGCGCGCTCATGCTGGGTTGCATGGTCGCGCTGACGCCAGCGCTGCAAATGAGGCTCATGGACGTCAGCAAGCACGGTCAGTCCTTGGTCGCTGCGTCCAATCATGCCGCACTTAACTTCGCCAATGCCTTAGGGCCATGGATCTGTGGCTTGGCTATCAACGCAGGCTGGGGCTGGACTTCAACTGGATACGTTGGCGCAGCTATGGCGCTAGTAGGCTCTTTGATTTACGGCGTAGCTTGGGCCCTGGAAAAGCGATCCAGCGAAGCAGTTGCTAAGCTCCAAAACACAGAGAGCTAATTGCGCTATCAGCGAGAAGTTGACTAGAGGCGGATCTGCTTGAGATGAGGGTGATCATCGCAACTGAACCTGCAGCGGGCCCTACATTCCGCCAAATAATCAGATGCGCAACGATACGTTACCGATGATGTCCTGAATGCTGAAAGACATGGTCATGCTCTGCCAGGCTGAAGATGCAGAAACGCCCAGCGAGGCTGGTGACAAGCTGCCACCAACCCCGCCGGACTCAGATCCCACCCTAGCAGCGACGCCTATTGGGCGTCGAGCCAGAACTGTGCTTGGAGCGTTCAATCAAGTTGCCATGCTCAACGACGCTGATTGTTGAAGAGATCGCCCCTTGGTCTCCGGTGCCCAGGCCAGGCACACGAAGAACGCTAGCAACGTAATCCCTGCGCCAATCATCAATGTCGCTTGCAGACCAATAGACTCGATGCCAATTGGCGTCAGGTATGTACCTGTCGCTGCACCGATCCGACTGAAACCTACAGCCACACCGACCGCAGTGGCCCGCACAGAAGTCGGGAACAGCTCATTGGGGTAGATCCACTCCAGGATGCTCGGCCCGCCCGAAACGAAGGCATAGAACGCAAAGGCGCCGATAATGAACCAGGCCGGTGCGTCCGCCCACAGACCCAGTGCGAATAACGGAATCGCCATCAACGCGAATGGCACCAACACCATAGGGCGGCGCCCCCAGGTTTCCACGAGTTTAAGCGCCGGTATGACACCAATGGCAAACAGCGTGGCGATCAGAAGCTCTCCCAAAGTCGACGCGTTTGCGCCTTTGATACCGGCGGAAATCAGGATCATGCCGCCGAAGGTGTAGAGCACGTACTGAGGGGTAATCTGAGCAAAGTAGAGTACGCCGCACATGATGGTGCGCTTCAGGTAACCGCCCGAAGAAATCATTTTCAGGTCGGCCAGCATGGAGCGAGGACGACCACCGTCATTGAGTTGATCAATGTCGTGCTGGGTGATCTTCACCGACTTGCCGTAGACCTGGCGAATGACCTCTTCCGCTTCCTTAACACGCCCCTTGCTGGCCAGCCAGCGCGGCGACTCAGGAATGCCACGGCGCATGATGACGACGATCAGACCGACCACAGCACCACTAAACAGCATCCAGCGCCACAAGCTGTGATCGCCACTGAACTTCACAACCAGGTAGCCCACTACGAACGCCGTCATCGCGCCGACCGACCAGGCAAGACCGGAAAGTCCAATCATGAAACCACGGCGTTTCGAAGGCGTGAACTCAGTGAGCAGCGAGGTTGCGATCGGGTAATCAGCGCCCACAGCCAAGCCGATAACGAAACGCAGTGCAATGAGCTGCCAGGCATCAGTCACGAAAGCGCTCAGACCGCAGGCGACGATGAGCACCGTCAAATCCAGGGCGTACATGGTCTCTCGACCAATCCGGTCGGTGACGGCTCCGAACACTGTGGCGCCGAAGAAAATGCCCAACAACGAAGCGGCACCGATGAGACCAGTCTCAACGGGTGATGCCGGGATGTCATGGGCGAAACCGATCAAGGCAATGCCAATCAGGCTGAGGATGTATCCGTCGAGGAAAGGGCCACCGCAGCAGGCAAGAAGAAGCTTGCGATGAAACTTGGATACTGGTGAGTTTTCAATTACATCAAATACGCTCATGCTGTGCCCTTGTTGTGATTATTAGACGTCGCTGAAACAAAAAAAAGCCCACAACTGGTGAGGTTGCGGGCAAAGCGCAGAACCCTTAGATCTCCCAGCCGACCTTCATGCCTTCATAAATAGCTTCTTCGGCAGTTCGGGGAGCGAGGCAGTCGCCGGCTCGGAACACTTCAATTTTAGGATCAAGTTGATCGACAAGATCGTCGACCGGCTGATGGCCAGTACAGAGCACTAACGTGTCAACATCCTCGAACATGATCGGCTCACCGCTAGCGGTATGCTGCATGTAAACGGTGGTGTCGTCACAGCCATAAAGTCGAGCATAGGTCGTCACCGGAATCTGCAACTTGTGCATCTCACCGACCAAGTTATCTCGTACGTATAATGGGAGAGTTTCTCCCACATTAGTACCGTTCACAGCCAATTGAACATTGTGACCCGCGCGGATCAAGATTTCCGCAATACCAGGCCCAATCCAGTCACACCGCCAGTCAACTACCACAACGGATCGACCGACCTTCACTTCATTGCGCAGCACTTGCCAAGCATCAACGACTTGAAGCTCGCCTCCCGCTTCATATTGCGGGATGTACGGTGTCGCGCCCGTTGCAACTACGATGGCATCAGGTGCAAAGTCCACAACCAACTGAGGAGTGACACGCACGTTCTTCTGAACTTTGACACCGGCCAGTTCCATTTCGCGCTGCAGGTTGGTGCTTGCTCCCCCGAACTCGGTTCGGCGAGGCAGCAATTGGGCTAGCAAGACTTGCCCACCCAGCTGCGACGTCGCCTCGAAGAGGGTCACGTCATGACCACGTTGCGCGGCAATTACCGCTGCCTTCATACCGGCGGGGCCTCCCCCGACAACCATGACCTTCTTGCTAACTGCTGCTGGCGTGACCTTACCATACTTGATCTCACGCCCCGTTTCGGGTCGCTGGATGCACGAGATTGGGAACCCTTTATGAAAGTGTCCAATGCACGCCTGATTGCAAGCAATGCAGGCGCGAACATCATCAGCCTTATCCTGGTAAGTCTTGTTCGGCATCTCCGGGTCGCAGATCAAAGCGCGGGTCATCCCGCAGACATCTGCCTGACCGCGCGCAACGATCAGCTCTGCTTCTTGTGGAGCGTTGATACGTCCCGTCACGAAAAGCGGAATTGATAGCTTGGACTTGAACAGTCCAGCATTCTTTGCCAAATACGCGGCCTCAATGGCCATTGGCGGAACGATGTGCACCGCGCCCCCCAACGTAGCAGAGGTACCTGCGACAATGTGGAGGTAATCCAGACGATCTTGAAGCAATTGAGCAGCTTCAAGCGACTCGTCTTCTGTGAGGCCTTCAAGATCAAGCTCTTCAGCAGAAATACGCATCCCGACAACAAAATTTTCGCCGGTACGGCTCCTGACTGCCTGAATGATCTCCTCGATGAAACGTACTCGCTTACTGATGTCGCCGTTGTAATCGTCTGTTCTCCGATTGACCCGGGGATTTAAAAACTGTGACGGGAGATAACCGTGGCTTGCTACGATTTCAACGCCATCAATGCCTGCTGCTTCGAGGCGCTGGGCCGCCTCACCATAGCCCCGCACGATCTCGTCGATCATTTTCTGATCGAGAGCTCGCGGCATGACATGGAAGCGCTCGTTGGGGGTCGAGGATGCGGAATAGGCGACAGCCAACGGCCCTTCGCTGGACTCCATGATCTCTCTACCAGGGTGAAAGATCTGTGAGAAAACCATAGTCCCGTTAGCGTGGCAGATGTCAGCAACACGACGGTAACCTGGAATACACTCATCATCGGTGGCCATCAATACGTGGGAGGTGTAACGCGCACTTTCGTGCACACCTGCTACTTGGAGAATGATCAGCCCTGCGCCACCCTCCGCTCGCGCTTGGTGATAAGCAACAAATTGATCATTGATCAAATTGTCGGTAGGCATCGAGGTATCATGTCCTGTGGACATAATACGATTCTTCAAACGCTTGCCACGTATTTCAAACGGCGAGAAGAGGTTCTTGTAGGCGCTATTCTGGGAAAGCATATTCTTATACCTATAGGCTAAAACGGTACGACTTCTATCAGCCCTGCCAGGTCACTGGATAAAGCGCATAGAATACTTTTGCTTTTTTACCAGAATAAACGAGCGGACTTTTCTCAGGAACCCAAATAACATCCCCGGCTTGAGCATGAATGACTTCATCACCAATGGAAAGGTCAAACTCTCCCTCTAGGACAACGATCACTTCATCATAAAGAACCGTCCAAGGGATCGAAGCGCCATCAAAAAAAGCGATGCCTGCACCGATGGTCTCACTTTCCTTAGTTCCCACCAAGCGACAAATGGACGCCCGCTCAACGGGCTCACCACCATAAGGGGAAAAGACCATAGCCTGGTTCTTGAAGTGGATATGTTTAGACATTATCAGGCCTCTCATAACAAAGTGCACGTTGAATTGAGCAAGACTTCACCCTGCTCAAGTGTTTCTTAAATTTTTCCGGGGCGCTTACGCTCAAGCGCCACAATAATTAGGTAAGCGACCGCCGTCATTCCCACCATAATATGTGGAAGCCAGCCGAACACGCCTTCAGCTTGAATAGCAAAGTAATAAACCAGAATCGTACCAAACGTTAGACCGCCAAGAGCGATCGATACGACATTGAGAACATTATGTTCGTTTGATGCAATAAGCTCCTTAATCGCACCAATGCTGAGCAAGACATAAGGCACAATCCAGAAAAGCGAGAAAAGCGTGGCCAAGTAGTTGGCCGACAGCAGAGGCGGCGCACCAGCGAAGATCTGTAGAGCCAGCGGGATTACGGCGGCGGATGCGGCCATCAAAATAGTCGCAGCAGTGGGCGATCCATAGACTGGGTGAACACTGGAAAAAACGGCTGGCAGGAAGCGTTCGCTCGCGGAAGTAGCGAACACGCGGCTTCCGTAGTTAAGGAATGCTACCAAGCTGGCAAATGCTGCCGCAGCAAGCAGAAGGTCAATAGGCTTTTGCAGGTAAGGCATGCCTGCGATCGTCGCTAAAATCGAAGTAGGAGACTCACCTGCATTGAGCGCGTCCATTTGGCCATTCATCAAATGGCAGCTCAGCATGATCAAACCAATGAACGCGAAGCCGGTGATGAGCAAGACATTGCGCAGTAGTTTTGGAACGTTCTTCTTGGGATTATCAGTCTCAGCTGCAAGTGCTGCCAACGCATCGCAACCTACGAAGTAGGCGAGACCTACGATGGTGCCTTCAACCAGGCTACGCAACGAGACGCCTTCGAGCGTCAATTGGCTGACAATATCCACTCCACCGTTCATGGCAGCTGCGACACCGACGATTATAACTAGGGGCGCCGAGAGGAACGACAACCAGGCAGTTACCGAAATAGAGGCGTCCAGTCCTCGCCAGGTCAGCGCGCCTGCCATGACAGATATAGAAATTGCCGAGACAGCCTGGAACCAATTAGCGGCTGCAAAGGACACTCCAACGCTATGCAGGAAGCTGCTGCTGAACATCACTACGGATGTAGACAATGAAGCGCAGACAATCAGGAAACCTGTTAGATACGAGGCAGCGACTACCCGCTGTGGCAAGCGACCAAGCGCGAGCCCCACGTAAGACACCAACGAACCAGTAACGACGTACTTTCGTGCGAACACGTTTGTAGCCAGCGACATGAAAAGCGCTGCGACCAGGGCGAGAAGCATTGCCAACCAAGATCCATTCCCGGCATAAAGAGGCAATGCACCTGCAGCCATCGCCGCGCTAGGAACCAATTGCTGCCCAGAAAGGCCGAGCATGGTCACGCGGAACAATGACTCGGTTTTTTTGACTTCACTGCCAGAATCGGAATCAAGAAAATTACTTTCGGATAAGGCTGTTTGGTTAGTCACAAATGAACCCTCTTGTTTTTATATCAGAGCTACGGGTTTCCATTTCTTAATCGCACTGCTGATGACACACATCCGTGTGTGCCATCTGGACTAAATCAGTGCTTGATCATCACGTGGCGTACAGCGGTGTAGTCTTCAAGACCGTACATAGACAGATCCTTGCCATAACCGGAATGTTTCTGCCCGCCGTGTGGCATTTCACTGATCAACATGAAGTGAGTGTTGACCCAAGTGCAGCCATACTGCAGCCGCGACGAAAGGCGATGCGCACGCCCAAGGTCATTAGTCCAAACTGACGAGGCAAGCCCGTAGTTAGAATCATTAGCCCAGTTCAGAACCTCAGCCTCAGTGGTAAATTTCGTTAACGAGACAACCGGCCCGAATACTTCGCGTTGAACAATTTCATCATCCTGTTTAGCGTCTGCGATGATGGTAGGCTGGAAGAAGAAACCTGGCCCTTCTACAGCTTTACCACCGGTGGTGACGCGAATGTGCGGCTGAGCTGCAGCACGCTCAACAAAACCTTTGACGTGCTCCAGATGTTGGGCAGTGATCAACGGCCCCAACTCCACGCCTTCGTCATCTTGAAGACCATGTTTCAGGGTGCCGACAGCTTCCGTCAGCTTCTCCAGAAACTGATCGTAGATACCTTCTTGGACATAGAGCCGCGTTGCTGCGCAGCAATCCTGGCCTGCGTTATAGAAACCGAATGTGCGGATACCCTCTACCGCAGCATCGATGTCCGCGTCGTCAAAGATAATGACCGGAGCTTTGCCGCCCAGCTCCATGTGCATGCGTTTGACGTCACCGCTGGTGCTAGAAATGATCCTGGCGCCCGTTGCGACCGATCCAGTAAGTGAAACCATTCGTACAAGCGGGTGATTGGTAAGCGGGGAGCCAACCGAAGAGCCACGCCCAAAAACTATGTTCAAAACACCAGGCGGTAGGATCGACGCGATCAGCTCGGCCAGACGCAGAGCGGTCAATGGCGTCTGTTCGGAAGGCTTCAGAACAACAGTGTTCCCCGCTACCAAAGCAGGAGCGATCTTCCAGGCAACCATCATGAGTGGATAGTTCCAGGGAGCGATCGAAGCGATCACACCGATCGAATCTCGTCGAATCATTGACGTGTGGCCAGGCAGATATTCGCCAGCTGCCGTGCCCGTCAAGCAACGCGCCGCACCTGCGAAGTAGCGAAACACGTCGGAGATACCGGGCAATTCGTCATTTAGCACCGCATTGAAGGGTTTGCCGCAGTTAATAGACTCCAGCCGGGCAAGCTCTTCAGCGTGCTGATCAACGACGTCTGCAATCTTGAGCAACAGCGTCGAACGATCCTTTGGAGATGCCTGAGACCAACTGTCAAACGCTTGGTGAGCTGCCTCCACTGCTCCATCAACCTGATCAGGGGTAGCCTCAGGAATCATCACGACGACCTCACCGGTCGAGGGATTCAATACCGGCTGAGACTCACCAAGCCCCGAGACCAACTGACCGTTTATAAGAAGCTTCGTTTGCATTTTATTCACCAGCTTATTGTTTGTAGTTGGAATTACATGTTGGCGTAGTTAGGGCCGCCGGCACCCTCAGGCGTAATCCAGGAAATATTCTGCGCCGGATCCTTGATATCGCATGTTTTGCAGTGAACACAGTTCTGAGCGTTGATTTGAAAACGCTTATTACCGTCATCCATTTGCACCACTTCGTACACTCCCGCAGGGCAGTAACGTTGTGCAGGCTCATCAAACTTTGGCAGATTCGAGCCGATCGGGATGCTCGGATCAGTCAACCTCAAATGGACTGGTTGATCTTCCTCATGATTGGTATTTGAGAGGAAGACCGAGGACAGCTTGTCAAAACTGATTTTTCCGTCGGGCTTCGGATATTCAATACGATCCGACTCGGATGCCAATTTCATACATGCATGATCAGGCTTAGTATCATGCAGCGTAAAGGGCAGTTTCCCACCAAAAATATTTTGATCAATAAAGTTTAAGGCGCCACCAACCTTCAGGCCAAACTTATGCAAAGAGGCGCTGAAGTTACGACTTTTGAACAACTCATCGTACAACCAGCTTGATTTGAAGGAGTCAACGTAGCCGGTCAAGACCTTGGCGTCATCGGACGGATTCTGAAGTGCAGCTACAATCGCATCAGCCGCCAGCATCCCGGATTTCATCGCGGTATGACTGCCCTTGATCTTGGCAGCATTGAGTGTTCCCAGATCGCAGCCAATCAGAGCGCCGCCAGGGAATACCATTTCAGGGAGCGAATTCAAACCACCCTTGGAGATTGCGCGAGCACCGTAAGCGACACGTTTGCCGCCCTCAAGATGCTGCTTGATTACCGGATGATGCTTGTAACGCTGAAATTCATCAAACGGCGACAGGTAAGGATTGCTATAGGCCAGATCAACAATGAGGCCGACCACCACCTGGTTGTTCTCAAGGTGGTACAGGAACGAGCCGCCTGGATTGGCATCATCCAACGGCCAACCAGCAGTATGGATCACCAGGCCCGGTTGATGCTTGGCCGGATCGATGTCCCAGATCTCTTTAATGCCGATACCATAGTGCTGAGGATCGGCGGTGGCGTCTAGCTGAAAACGCTTGATCAGTTGCTTCCCGATATGCCCACGGCATCCTTCGGCAAAGAGCGTGTACTTGGCCCGCAGCTCCATGCCCGGCGTAAAGACACCCTCTTTCTGGTTCCCCTCTCTGTCTACACCAAGGTCACCTGTAAGCACGCCGTAAACAACACCAAACTCATCGATGAGTGCTTCCTGCGCGGCGAAGCCAGGGTAGATTTCCACTCCCAGACCCTCGGCTTGCTGCGCAAGCCAACGGCAAAGGTTGCCTAAGGAAATTATGTAATTTCCTTCGTTATGCATTGTTTTCGGAACCAGGAAACCCGGAACCTTCAGGGCGTCTTCAGCATTTTTTAAAAGAAAAATGTCGTCGCGAATTACTGGCGTATGGAGTGGCGCGCCTAGCTCTTCCCAATCAGGAAATAGCTCCATCAGCGCACGCGGCTCAAAGACTGCGCCAGACAGGATATGAGCCCCAACTTCAGAGCCCTTTTCCACCACACAGACGCTAATCTCCTGGCCAGTTTCAGCTGCTTGCTTTTTTAAACGGCAAGCCGCAGAAAGACCAGACGGGCCGGCGCCAACAATGACGACGTCATATTCCATAAATTCACGCATAGCATCAGACTTTCTTATAAGAGTGGCGTAAAAAAAGCCGGCGAACCGGCTATAAATGAGGGTTCGAAAAACGTTTAGAACGTAATCAATCCTTTTTAAATCGCTTTTTCCAGCTCAGGCATCAATTCGAACAGGTCGCCGACCAGACCATAGTCAGCCACTTGGAAGATAGGTGCTTCTTCGTCCTTGTTGATAGCAACAATGACTTTGGAGTCTTTCATACCAGCCAAATGCTGGATCGCACCCGAGATACCAACCGCGATATAAAGTTGCGGAGCAACAATCTTACCGGTTTGGCCAACCTGCATATCATTGGCTACATAGCCTGCATCCACTGCAGCGCGAGAAGCACCAACAGCAGCGCCGAGTTTGTCAGCTACAGCGTAAAGAAGCTTGAAGTTCTCGCCATTCTGCAAACCGCGACCACCAGAGATGACCACTTTTGCCGAGGTCAGGTCAGGACGCTCGGACTTGGCAAGTTCCTCACCAACGAAGGCCGACTTCCCTGAGTCGACACCTACGCCAACGATTTCCAAGGCAGCGTTACCGCCCAGGGCAGGCGCGGCATCAAAGCCAGTCGTACGCACGGTGATAACTTTGATCGTCGCGTTCGATTGCACCGTAGCAATCGCATTACCTGCGTAGATCGGTCGCTTGAAAGTATCGGCGCTTACTACTGCGGTGATTTCGGAGATTTGATCCACGTCCAGCAGCGCAGCCGCACGCGGCAGGCAGTTTTTACCGTTAGTGGTGGCAGGTGCAATGACGTGAGAGTATTGCTTCGCCATTTCAGCAATGAGGGGGGCGACATTCTCCGGCAACTGGTACGCAAAATGCGCGGCATCTGCTACCAGTACCTTTGCAACGCCTTCTACCTGAGCCGCAGCTTCGGCCACCGAACCTACACCTTGGCCTGCAACCAGAATGTGAATATCACCACCGATCTGGCGAGCGGCTGTGACTGCGTTGAGAGTGGCAGCAGCGAGGCTACCGTCGTTGTGTTCTGCAACAATCAGGATAGCCATCAAATCACCTTCGCTTCGTTTTTCAGTTTCTCAACCAGTTCAGCAACAGATTTCACCTTGATCCCCGCAGTGCGCGTCGCCGGAGACTCAACTTTAATGGTGGTAACTGTCGAAGCGGTCGATACACCCAGAGCTTCGGGAGTGACAATTTCCAATGGCTTCTTCTTCGCCTTCATGATGCTAGGCAGAGATGCATATCGAGGCTCGTTCAAGCGCAAATCAGTAGTGACGATCGCCGGCAGGGTCAGCGAAACTGTCTGCAAACCACCGTCGACTTCCCGAGTGACATTGACTTTATCGGCAGCCAGGTCGACCTTGGACGCGAAGGTACCTTGAGGATAACCGGTCAAAGCGCCCAGCATCTGACCTGTTTGATTGTTATCGGTGTCAATTGCTTGCTTCCCGATAATTACCAACTGGGGCTGCTCTTTGTCGACTACCGCCTTGAGCAGCTTCGCCACTGCCAAGGAAGAAACGTCTTCGGGAGTTTCGACCAAGATGCCCGAGTCAGCACCAAGCGCCAGAGCGGTGCGAACCTGCTCCTGAGCAGCATTGGGGCCGATCGTCACGACTACGATCTCCGAAGCGACACCCTTCTCTTTCAAACGCACAGCTTCTTCCACCGCGATCTCGCAGAATGGATTCATCGCCATCTTGACGTTGGTCAGATCAACGCCCGAGTCGTCCGGTTTGACACGCACTTTCACGTTGAAGTCAACGACCCGCTTTACAGCTACCAATACTTTCATCTTGTTATTACCTTGCGTGCTCTGGTTTCAGCAACGCCGGCTTCTCCCCTCACTGCGGAGGGAGACGGCAATCTACTGACGGGACTGTCGAAGGAACCAGCAACGTCCAGAAGGGGGAAGCTGGT
The DNA here is from genome assembly GCF_011752535.1 of Pantoea sp. Tr-811. Lineage (NCBI taxonomy): Bacteria > Pseudomonadati > Pseudomonadota > Gammaproteobacteria > Enterobacterales > Erwiniaceae > Pantoea > Pantoea sp. Tr-811. Next base: position 104,029 of record NZ_VWXJ01000018.1, on the reverse strand, counting down.
CAGGAGGCTCGACAGAAGCGCCGTGAAAATTTACTCATTTTTTCACGGGCTAGGCAAGGCATTTCAAAATTACGTTCGTCGGATTTTAAGAAAATCCTTTAATATCAGACATTTACATGATGAAAAGGCGAAACTGCGGCGTTTTGTCTCGGGTCAGTTTCGTGAAAAAACGCAACCAACGACGATGCTTTGGGCCGTGGAATCGCCTAACGGAGCGAAAATACCCACACAATCCTTGCTGGTTTATTGCCGCGATTGATATAGCTATGTGGGGTAGCTGACACGAATTGGAAACTGTCGCCGCTAGCGACCGTGAAGGTTTCGCCGTCAACCGTGAACTCAAGCTCACCTTCCAGCAACAGCCCTCCCTGCTCGCCTAAATCCTTCATCTGGTCATCGCTGGATTTTGCACCTGGTGCGACCTCGGTCATGAGCATGTGAAATTTGCCAGAAATGCTAGGTGACAGCAGCTCGTCGGAGATCCCACCTCGGTAATCCAGGACAGAGCGTTCAGATTTTTTTACAAAAAAACGGTGCGAAGGCTGCTCTTCCTCGGTTGTGAAGAAGCTCAGATAGTCGACCTCCAGGAGCTCAGCGATAGCGCCTATGTCTTCTATGCTAGGCCGAGAAATCCCTCTTTCGATTTGGGATACAAAGCCCACTGAGCGGCCAATGTGATCTGCAACCCGCTGCAGGCTGAGACCCTTTTTTTTACGCAGGTATTTGATCCTAAGACCTGCGACATGATCGTTCATTACAAGCTCCATAGGACGAGGTTAGGGCGCTGTAGTCGGGGGCATTTTCCAGCCCGGAAGCCCAAAAAGTCGAAATTTTCTCTCGACAGCAAACAATACATGAACTGCCAGAGCTGAAAAACCACCTGCTGATTTCATGAACATTCTTGATTTTTTTCAGCAGGAATTTCAGAGTGAAGGCCGCCTTTGATGGAGCCTGATGCCACCTGAGCGCTGCCGCATTGATAGGAGGCCGTCAGGAGGACTGAAGCAAAATCGTCAAGCTCTTGATGCCCGCTGGCTCGCAGGTTCCCAAGGCCATTCACCAACGTAGATCCGCTGGGGGCATTACAGCGCATGAACACATTCAATCGCGGAGGAAGAACTGGACATTACAGAACGCTCAGTCCATGGAGGGATCATCAGCGATCAAGGAAAAGGTAGATAGAAGATCAATGCTTTCGTGGACTGCGGATCATGATCTATTGATGCTCGCGGCCTAGTTACGGTTATGGCCACAGGCACCGGACGTAGGCATTGCAAATGCCTCAGACGCGAAGATTACGACGAATCCCCCTCTCAAAAACTTAGCCAACTTGATCCTCCGATGATCTCGGGCGATCAAACTGAGGTGCCTTGGATATGATAGAAGCTCTCGCCACGATGAGCGCGATCGTGACCGTACTTGGACTCCCATTCGCTATTTTCTTATATTGGATGCAGCGCACAAGAGCTCGTGAAGACGAAGACCGAGCAATCTACGAGAGCCTCACCTCTAGCTATAACGAGTTTTTGGTACTAATTTTAAAAAATTCTGACCTTAGACTGTTAAGCCCTGATAGAAAAATCGAACTCACCGCAGACCAAGAAGAGCGGTTAAGAGCGCTATTCGAGCTCCTGATGTCTCTATTCGAACAAGCGTACATTTTGTCTTGTTCGAGAAGAATGTCTAAGCAACAAGTTAGAAGATGGGCAGCGTGGGAGAATTACATGCGTCAGTGGTGCAATAGAGACGATTTTTCCGATCGATTGGATAGTCTACTAGAAGGTGACGACCCACAGTTCATCCAGTACATCAAAGGCTTGAAAGACAATCCGCCCACTAAGTCGGCGTAAAGCCATCTTGGCCAAACTACCCTCCTCGCCTCATATCCCCAAGCAAGATCGTTTCACTCGACTGATGCACAACGCGTCCGGCCACTGATTGGGTCAGCGCTTGTGCGGAACGCAGCTCGTTCGTGAAAAGCTGGGTTGCTTACCGCTCGTGAAAAAACGGCACCACCCTTCATGAAAATTCTTGATTTTTTTCACGACGGGTTTCACAGTGGCGCCATAACAACGTGAGGAGCGTGCAGCTCCTGCCACCCTGAGGTTCCCAGCCATGATGACAGATCCGCGATACGCCCTCCTTTTCGAACCCGTAAAAATCGGCCCAGTAACTGCCCCAAACCGCTTCTTCCAAGTACCTCATTGCAATGGAATGGGGCATGTTCGTCCAAATATGCTGGCTGCAATGCGAGGCATAAAAGCGGAAGGTGGCTGGGGATCGATCTGCACAGAAATCACCGACATTCACCCAACGTCTGACCAAGGCCCCTACGCTGAAGGAAGGCTCTGGGACGATGGCGATATCCCCGCTATCGCGGCCATGACCAAGGCAGTCCATGCTCACGGTGCCTTAGCCGGCATTGAGCTAGCACACCTCGGTCTCGCCTTCGGCAACCAAGACTCGCGCATGCCGCCTCTGGCTCCGTCCCATCGTTCCATCGTATTGGAAGAGCCGATCCAGGCCCGTGGGATGTCGCTTCGCGACATCAAAGAGTTCCGCACCTGGCACCGCAATGCCGCATTGCGGGCAAAGAAAGCCGGATTCAACATCATCTATGTGTACGCGGCGCACAATCTATCGATCCTGCAGCAGTTTCTCCTTCCACGCTACAACACACGTACAGACCAATACGGCGGCTCGCTTGAAAACCGCGTGCGGCTCCTTCGAGAAGTGTTGGAGGATACCAAAGACGCCGTAGGTGACACTTGCGCCGTAGCGCTGCGGTTCTCGGTCGAAGAATTGCTCGGAGACGGTGGTATCCGCTTCGATGTTGAAGGACGTGAGATCGTTGAGATGCTCGCCGAGATTCCTGACCTCTGGGATGTAAATGTCAGTGATTGGGAGAACGACTCGTCACCTTCGCGCTTTGCTCAAGAAGGAAGCCAGGAGCCCTACATCTCCTTCGTGAAGCGAGTGACCAGCAAGCCAGTGGTTGGCGTAGGCCGGTTTACCTCACCAGACACCATGGTTCGGTTGGTTAAATCTGGTGTCATCGACCTAATTGGGGCTGCACGCCCATCGATCGCAGACCCATTCCTGCCTAACAAGATCAAAGAAAACCGCCTCGAAGACATTCGTGAGTGCATCGGCTGCAATATCTGTGTTTCATCGGATCAGAATGGCGTACCAATCCGCTGCACCCAGAACCCTACCATGGGTGAGGAGTGGCGCCGGGGCTGGCACCCTGAACGTATGAATCCGAAAAAATCCGATGACGCGGTGCTTGTCGTTGGAGCCGGCCCTGCCGGCTTGGAGGCTGCCCGTGCGCTGGGTGAGCGAGGATATACCGTCGCGTTGGCGGAAGCCTCCACCGAATTGGGTGGTCGGGTAATGAAGGAAGGCGCGTTGCCAGGCCTGGCAGAATGGCGTCGCGTGGCCGATTACAGGATCCAACAACTGCTGAAGTCGACCAACGTAGATATCTACCGCGATAGCCCACTCTCTGCTGAGGACGTCCTAGGCTTTGGTTTCCAGCACATCTTGCTGGCAACTGGCGCTACCTGGAGAAACGATGGCGTGGGACGCTCCCACTATCAGCCGTTGCCTGGGCTCGGATCTATTCCCGTCTTTACACCGGACGACATCATGCGTGGCCACCTACCCACCGGTGAGGTCGTGGTGTTTGATGACGACACCTATTACATGGGTGGCGTAATTTCTGAGCTGCTGGCCAAGCAAGGTTGCAAAGTCCGCGTGGTCACCCCTTCCAACGTCGTCTCTCCATGGTCTTATTTCACATGGGAGCAACGTCGTACTCAGGTAAGACTCATGGAACTTGGCGTCGACATCATTACCTGTCGAACCTTGACGGGCCTTACCGAAAATGGGGTCACAAGTGCGTGCACCTACACCGGCAAGGAAACTCACGTACCTGGCAACGCAGTGGTTTTCGTCACCGAACGGACACCCAATGAGGGGCTGTATCTGGAGCTCAACGCTAACCAGGACGCCCTAAACGAAGCCGGCATCAAAACGGTGAGAGCTATTGGCGACTGCTTTGCGCCAGGAATCATTGCCAGCGCGGTGTACAGCGGTCATCTGGCTGCACGGGAACTTGAGGAAAGCGAAGAAGCTATCGCATTCCGTCGTGAAAGAATCATTGTCCAGTCGTGAGATGTAGAAATGAATATTAAACAAATTGAGGATGTTGTCTCCTTCTCCCGCTCCGGCGTTGAGCCCGCTCATGAGACTGTAAGCCATGAGAAAGTGCTCTCCGGCGAATACAGATCTGCCACTTGGTTGCATTTTTCTAACGAGCAACGTGGCTTCATCTCGGGCGAGTGGGAAGCAGGAGCGTGCCGCGAGAGCTTCGCCTCAGAGCAGGATGAGTTCTGCCACATCCTCGAAGGGCATGTGCGACTGACCGACGACCATGGGAACTCTGTTCATTACGGCCCGGGTGAATCCTTTGTAATTCCCGCCGGTTTCAGCGGTGTCTGGGAAAACATTGGCACTGTGAAAAAGCTGTTCGTCATCGCCTAAGACTGGGCCGCGCAACGCGGCTCCTACACCCATGCATGCCTCAGAGCCTGGGTGCTGGCAGCTGGGGGGTGACCATTCGTCGTCACCTCCCTTCTCCGCCGTGAAAATTTCATATTTTATTCATGATAATTCTTGATTTTTTTCACGCCTCGTTCCACAGTGAGGGCATAAAAAGAGGCAAAGGCCCCAGCCAGAGGAAAGACTCATGAAGTCTGATCTTCTCAATAACTACCTCGCTTTAACGACTAGGCTCCCCGCTTCAGCGCCAGTATCAACGCTCGACTGGAACAGGGACACTCCTTCTCTTTCATTGATCTCTTCCGCGTCAGCACACCTCCTCGGATCATCCAGGCACGCCAAGATGATGTGAGCTAACTTCTGCGTTGTCATTCTTTGCTTATCACTTATCGCGCGCTAGGTACATAGCAACGATGAGATATAGAAGGAGACGAAAGATGAAAAATGCGTTGACTAGCCTCGCTATAGTTACTGCTATTCTTGCTCAACAGCCTGTTGCAGTGGCGCAGACGAACACGACGAAGGTCGTGAACGTTTACAACTGGGGCGACTACATTGATCCGGATATAAAGCAGTCGTTTGAGAAGAGCACAGGGATCAATATTGTATACGATGTTTTTGATACCAATGAAACGCTGGAAGGCAAGCTTCTCTCGGGAAACACCGGCTACGATGTTGTCGTGCCGTCAAACCAATTCTTAGCCCGCCACATCCAAGCTGGCGTCTATAGAAAACTAGATAAAGCCAAAATTCCGAATTTTAAATACCTTGATCCGGAATTTCTCAAAAAACTGGAATCCAGTGACCCTGGCAACAATTATGGCGTGCCCTATCTGTGGGCATCAACAGGCCTGATTTACAACCCACAGAAAGTCAGTGCGCAAATCGACAGCAGCGAAATTGACTCTTGGTCAGCGGTTTTTGACATAGAAACAGTAAAAAAACTCTCAAAATGCGGCGTTGCCTTCCTAGACTCGCCTGACGAAGTCATCACATCGGCCTTGATCTATCTCGGACTAGATCCTAACACTTCAAAATCAGATGACTTCAAAGCAGCTGAGAACCTGCTGAGCAAGATTGCGCCTTATGTTACCTACTTCAATTCTTCCAAACATGTGTCAGATCTTGCTAATGGGAACATTTGTATCGCAATAGGCTATTCCGGAGACGCTGGCATGATCAACTCGCGGGCCCAGGAAGCTCGCAATGGCGTGCAGGTAAAGTTTATAGTCCCTAAAGAAGGCGCCAAGCTCAGTGTCGACATGCTGGCCGTGCCGGCGGATGCTAAAAACACGGATAATGCGGAAGCTTTCATAAACTACGTGATAGAGCCTAAAAACATGGCGGCTATTACCAATTACGTTCACTTTCCAAATGCGGTGCCCGACGCCAAGCAATTCATCGCTCCAGAAATCCTGGACGACACTGCAATTTACCCTGATGCTCAGACCATGGCACGGTTGGTGGTGGCTAAAATCCAGCCTCCCTCAATCAACCGCCTTCAGACTAGGGCTTGGAACAAGATCAAAAGCGGCAAGTAAGGAGTGGCTCTCATAAAGAGGCGATGATGAACATGGATTTCAAATTCGAACTGACGCGCCTTCTGGAACTCATTGACGCGCATCTGCGTAAGGCGACGCCGAACGCCACTCAATCACTACAACTCAACACTGCCCGCTTAAGTAGCAAACCTATCAAGGACAGCAGACTCGAAAACCAAAACTTTTGGGCGACCAAAGCGACCATTGAATCAGCAAGAAAACAACTGGCCAGCGCCCCTGAAAATATCAGGCTGATGGCAAGTTACATTTCAGTGATCGCACATGAGCTGGACTGGTACAAAAAGCCGAACACCGTCGACGACCCAGAGTTTCATAAGAATCATTTCAACGCCATAATTTTTGGAGAGAGGGGACTGGCAACTTGCGAAGACCTTATGCTCGGCGTTACGGTGATGCACCCTCATACTATGTATCCCAAACATCGACATAGACCGGAGGAACTCTACATTGCGTTATCGGAAAGCGAATGGTGGCAACCAAACCAAAACTGGTTCGCCCCGGGAGTCGGAGGAACTGTTCACAACCCATCAAATTCACTCCATTCGATGCGCTCTGCCGGCACGCCCCTTCTAGCACTCTGACTCATGTACGGCGACCCGTACTTTGCTCCCGGATCAGCCTAACTCTACTATTCATTATTCAACTGGAGTTTAAATGAAGTTTAAATCCATTCAGCATTCCGTAGCGATGCTGGCCGGGGTAAGTGTGCTCGCCGTTGCTGCCGCTCTAGTCATGTATGCACTTCATGCAGGATCCGAAACTCAGATTCTTGTAGAAAACAGCACTAAAAAACTCCTAGAAGAGTCCACAAAATACCGACTTAGATCGCTGGCTCTCGCGAAAGTAGCGCAAGTTCAAGCTGAACTCGCATACCCTATGATGATTGCTAAAACGGTCGCTCAGACCAATTCTTCGCTAAGTACAAATAACGACGATCAGCCTGCATCCAATCAAAGATTGCGAAAGGAGATGACCAACGTTACCCACAAAATTTTGCTCGAAAATCCAGAGCTCATAGATCTGTATACCGCGTGGGAGCCGGGTGCCTTCGATCAGAAAAAGTTTGGCACCTCTGAAGTAGATTCGAAGAATTTAGGGAGATTTACCCCCTGGTGGTACCGCGACTCCTTCGGACAACCTCAGCTTGCTACACTCGGCGACGAGCTCGAAAGCCAGAAGATGCTCCCTACTGGCGTACGCGAAGGTGAGTATTACTTGTGTCCACGAGAAAGTCTCTCCCCCTGCGCAATCGATCCGGCACCATATGATGTTTCAGGTAAGCCGACCCTGATGTCCAGCTTCAATGCCCCCATCATCTCTGACGGGCATTTCCTAGGTGTGGCAGGCGCGAGTCTATCGCTGGCGTTTATCCAACGCCTCATTTTACAAGCTAACCAGGAACTCTACGGTGGCGCTGGCAAGGTCGCTTTACTGTCCAGCAACCTGCGCATCGTCGGGTTCAGTGCAGACGACAAGATTTTGGGTGGGGATAGCCGCGAAGTGCTCAGCGGCACCCTGCAAGATCTTGTTCAAATGGAGATGACTGACGACGGTGTCTTCAAGATTGATCGAGAGAACGGTCGTATCTATCTGTTGCAGCCCTTCAGCGTAGAGGGCTCCAAACCTTGGCTGCTTGTGCTCGACCTGCCTGTCGATGTGGTGATGGCTGACCTGCATAAACTAGAGAGCCAGCTGAGTGGAAGGCGAGCAAACGACATCTGGGGAATGATTCTGGTAGGGCTGACAGTCTCGCTGGCCGGCCTGGGGGTCATCTGGTTGATCAGCTTTGGCATCGCGCGACCAATGCGCCAAATGGTCGCAATGCTCGATGACATTGCCCAAGGCGAAGGGGATCTGACTCGCCGCCTGGTTTCCAGCAGAAACGACGAGCTCAGAGCGATTGCAGACGGATTCAACGCGTTCTTATCCAAACTTCAATCAACGATTCACCAAGTCACCTCATCTGTCAGCGGGCTGCGCAACTCCTCTCAGAGCACCGCCAACATTGCCGCTCAGACAAGCTCTGAGGTGCAAAAGCAGCTCGCCGAGATTGAACTTGTGGCCACGGCAGTGCATGAGATGACCGCGACAGCCCAAGATGTTGCGCGTAACGCTAGCCTAGCCGCCCAAGCTGCTAATCACGCAGATGAGGCAGCTGCAGATGGAAAGCGCATCGTTCATTCCGCAGCAGAGGCCAGCGCTCAGCTTGCCTTTGAAATCCAAAAGGCCGCCCAGGTGGTCGAGCTTCTGGCAAATGAAAGCGAAAGCATCAGCGCCATCCTGGTAACCATCAGCGGCATCGCAGAACAGACAAATCTCCTGGCGCTTAACGCTGCAATCGAAGCCGCACGAGCTGGGGAACAGGGTCGAGGATTCGCGGTGGTAGCAGATGAGGTGAGGCACTTGGCCCAACGAACCCGAAAAGCGACTGACGAGATCCAAGCCATGATCTCGCAACTGCAGCAAGGAACCCAGCAAGTGGTAGAAGTCATGACGCAGAGTAAAACCCGCACGGATGTTACGCTTCGGCAGTCCGAAGAAGCTCAGAAAGCACTGGAAATCATAGCGCAAGCGGTAACGGTTATTAGCGACATGAATGCGCAAATTGCCAGTGCCGCTGAGGAACAAAGCTCTGTGGCAGAGGAAATCAACCTGAACGTGAGCAACATTGGATCAGCCGCAAACTACGTCGCAAAAAATGCAGGGGATGTCTCCCTCGCGAGCATCGAACTGTCGACGTTGGCTGAAAAACAGCATGGCCTTATGAATGTCTTCAAGGTCTGAACAACCTGCCCCTACAAATGCAATCCCTTGAGTATCCCTTGGGGCACTCTGCCCCAGGATTCTCAATCCACAATAGCTGAGACCAAGGCGGACTCTTTTTTGCGCTGCGGCTTATAGGCATAGATATGGAGCTGATCTTCTATCGCCTTCAGCGAAGCGTCCTCAAGGCAACTCACACCCATTGCCTAGTGAGGGTGGCCAAAAAATCAAAACGTCAGCTTGAGCCAACAGGTTATGGCCATTGGCTTACATCCGCCGCGCCCTTATGACCTTCATAACTACCACCTGCGATCTCCTGAGTCGGACACTGATAGACGAAGGCATTGCGCCGGCTGAGGTGAGCAGGCGACAGGAAACCAGCGTTTCCGCGAAGCGGCACTGGAAACAGCAGACATATCCAATCAGCCCTGATCGTCGTTAGCCTGGTTAACGAGCAGATCGAAATCGGTTTATAACCGAGCGATTAGGCCCTAACAGGCATGGAGTTTCCGATCGAATTAGCTCTAGTGCCCTAGCCTGGGGTTGGGTTCGTGGCGCCCATTTGGACATCGACTGCAATGTCCATCGAGCGCAACGCGATCCACAACGCCACTACCCCTTCCGTATCGTCCAATGATCGACCGGTTATCTCCTCAATCCGACGTACGCGGTAGATCAATGTCTGCTTATGCACATTCAGCATCTGCGCAGATTTTTGCCAAGAACGGTTTTGCTCCAAAAACACCCGCAACGTGTGGATGAGATGGCTACCATTCTGCGCGTCGTAATCGGCCAGGCTACCAATGACTCGACGATACATTCGGCTGGCTTGCTCCAGATCGCTGGGTAGCCAGAATGCTTCATCCAATGCGTTGGCATAGTCGACGACTTTGCGAGCTTCGGTAGAGTGTGCGAGTGCAAGACGAGCCTCTCGTAGCGCCTCAGGTGCCCTGAGCCCCTCACTGAGGACACCACTGACACCTAAACAACACCCCAACACCGTTTGGAGCGCCTCGCTTGAGGCCGGGTCGGCCACCAAGATTACCAGCTCATCACCGGCCTGCCTGGCCAACATTTTCACGCGCAGCCGACTCAACTCCAGTTGCCAATCAACCGGAGCGGCTTGATCTAACCGAGCAAGTACCAGATGCGAGCAACCTGGCGGACAACCCAACTGCTCAAGACGCTCCTGCGCTGCTCGCTCAGTCAGTCTCATATTCAGAAGATCGTCTACCAGCTCAGAGCCCAATCGCAGCGTACGCTCGTGCTCACTTTGGAGACGCTCCAGCTCGATTGCCAGCACCGAAGCAATATGGTGAAGAATGCCGTAATCCAGCAACTGGCCACCCGTGGCAAGCAACGCGCATTCCGGGAGCGCCGGCAGCGCCATCACCAATGCTTCGCTATCACCGTCATGACAGCGTGTCAGATCGTAGGTGAGCCGTGCACGCGAACTGAGCACTTCGCGCCACCGCTCCGGCAAGGGCGCCAGCCCCTCTTGCCAGGGGCACAAGCTGCGCGTATCGAACAGATAGAGCTCAGCTGAAACGTCTGCAGAAAGCCTCAGCAACAACCCATTCAAGCCAAGATGACGCAACCCGATCCGGGCGCTCTCATAGAGCCGCACAACTGCACGGCGACGTTGATCTTCGGTTTGCTGCCTGGCGTCCAGAATGGCTTTCGTAACGGCGGAAAAGGGCACGGAGTAATGGGTGATCAACACCGGAAAACCCAGGAGGGATGCCTGATCCTGAAGGGCTGAGATGTCCTCGGGCGCCTGCATGTTCTCCCCGATCATCATGCCTGCTAGTTTGGCGTCGGATAGTCGCGTCACGTATGCCCTTTGCTGCTCACCATCACGGGGTATACCGATGCCCGTTGTCATCAGCAAATCACCCTCACCCAACCATTCGCTTGGGTCTGCCAGCTCACATACATGGGCCCAGCGCAGGGTTCGCTGCGTACCCTCAATGCCAGTCAGCAACCGGGTGCGCAGCGATACGTTGTCGATGATGTCCTGAATGCTGAAAGACATGGTCATGCTCTGCCAGGCTGAAGATGCAGAAACGCCCAGCGAGGCTGGTGACAAGCTGCCACCAACCCCGCCGGACTCAGATCCCACCCTAGCAGCGACGCCTATTGGGCGTCGAGCCAGAACTGTGCTTGGAGCGTTCAATCAAGTTGCCATGCTCAACGACGCTGATTGTTGAAGAGATCGCCCCTTGGTCTCCGGTGCCCAGGCCAGGCACACGAAGAACGCTAGCAACGTAATCCCTGCGCCAATCATCAATGTCGCTTGCAGACCAATAGACTCGATGCCAATTGGCGTCAGGTATGTACCTGTCGCTGCACCGATCCGACTGAAACCTACAGCCACACCGACCGCAGTGGCCCGCACAGAAGTCGGGAACAGCTCATTGGGGTAGATCCACTCCAGGATGCTCGGCCCGCCCGAAACGAAGGCATAGAACGCAAAGGCGCCGATAATGAACCAGGCCGGTGCGTCCGCCCACAGACCCAGTGCGAATAACGGAATCGCCATCAACGCGAATGGCACCAACACCATAGGGCGGCGCCCCCAGGTTTCCACGAGTTTAAGCGCCGGTATGACACCAATGGCAAACAGCGTGGCGATCAGAAGCTCTCCCAAAGTCGACGCGTTTGCGCCTTTGATACCGGCGGAAATCAGGATCATGCCGCCGAAGGTGTAGAGCACGTACTGAGGGGTAATCTGAGCAAAGTAGAGTACGCCGCACATGATGGTGCGCTTCAGGTAACCGCCCGAAGAAATCATTTTCAGGTCGGCCAGCATGGAGCGAGGACGACCACCGTCATTGAGTTGATCAATGTCGTGCTGGGTGATCTTCACCGACTTGCCGTAGACCTGGCGAATGACCTCTTCCGCTTCCTTAACACGCCCCTTGCTGGCCAGCCAGCGCGGCGACTCAGGAATGCCACGGCGCATGATGACGACGATCAGACCGACCACAGCACCACTAAACAGCATCCAGCGCCACAAGCTGTGATCGCCACTGAACTTCACAACCAGGTAGCCCACTACGAACGCCGTCATCGCGCCGACCGACCAGGCAAGACCGGAAAGTCCAATCATGAAACCACGGCGTTTCGAAGGCGTGAACTCAGTGAGCAGCGAGGTTGCGATCGGGTAATCAGCGCCCACAGCCAAGCCGATAACGAAACGCAGTGCAATGAGCTGCCAGGCATCAGTCACGAAAGCGCTCAGACCGCAGGCGACGATGAGCACCGTCAAATCCAGGGCGTACATGGTCTCTCGACCAATCCGGTCGGTGACGGCTCCGAACACTGTGGCGCCGAAGAAAATGCCCAACAACGAAGCAGCGCCGATGAGACCAGTCTCAACGGGCGATGCCGGGATGTCATGGGCGAAACCGATCAAGGCAATGCCAATCAGGCTGAGGATGTATCCGTCGAGGAAAGGGCCACCGCAGCAGGCAAGAAGAAGCTTGCGATGAAACTTGGAGACGGGCGAATTCTCGATGATGTCGAACACGCTCATATAGCGACCTTTCTTATTGAAATTATGGGAGGTGCGAAGGCCGGTCAGCCGACGATGAAGTAGTGCTTGGTCACGGTTTCCTCGATTTGCCACACGCCTGTAGTGTTCGGCGGGAAGTAAACGGCGTCGCCCGCCTCGAAATGAATGGCCTCCCCTTCGTCAGGCGTGAAAATACCTTTCCCGCTAATGAAGTAGCTGTATTCAGCCTGGAGAACCTGACGCCTCCAGGCACCTGGGGTGCACTCCCAAATGCCCAGCGAGAAACGTGGGTCTTCAATGACATCATCAAGGGCAACACGGGTTTGGGAAACCAAATCACCCAGTGGTTGGGCGACTGGGGTGGAAACCGAGAACCTGGTGTCGGCTGCAAGGCGTTTAATGATCGGGGTCATGTCGTTGGCTCCTGTATGGTCAGGCTTTGTCTTCAAGGCCGGCGGGAGCAAGCCCTGCCAGCATTCGGTCAATAGCGGAGGGTCGAGCACCGCTCATCTCAGCGCGCTCTTTGCGAATAACGGCATTTCTGACGACGCTACCGCCCCAGTAGCGGAAAGGTTCTGGGGGGAATGTCTTGCAACTGCGCCCGACCAATGGGCACGTGCTCCACTCGTCTTTGACCCCGAGGGCCAGGCTGGCAAGGATCCGGCCACCGAGTCGGCTAGGGCCCACGCCATTACCGCTCCACCCGATTCCGTAATGGATGTTCGGGCTGCCGCCCAAGGTGCCGAACACCGGAAGGCTGTCGTAGGTGCGATCAATGGGGCCTGACCAGGCGCTTGTAATCGGGGTGGAAGCCAGGCTCGGATACGTGCGACGGAAGTCAGCTTCCGTCAATGCGATGCTCTCTGGGTGGCTGCTGAAGGTCTCGTCGATTTGCGAACCATAAGCCAGTGCCCCTGTACCTTTGCCAAACGCGATGCGTCCATCTCGCGTGGTGCGGTAGTAGTCCACCATCAACTGCGAGTCGGTAATCGATTGCTGCCCTGTCCACCCTATTTGTTCTAGCCGCGATGGAATCGGCTCACTCACCACGATGGAGCTATTTACCGGAACAATGAGCTTGGCCAATTCGGGAACCGACGCCGCCCAGGCATTGTTGGCGAGCACCACTGAACGGGCACTCACGTGGCCTTTGGTGCAGACGAGGCGTACGGGATTGCCCGGTTCAATACTACCGACAGGCGTTTGTTCGAAAATACGAATACCGGCCTGAAGGGCTACTGCTCGCATTCCGCGAACCAGGGCACCCGGTTGAACGGTAGCGTTGCTGCGCTCGAAAACCCCAGCCAAGTGCACGTCAGAGCCAGACATCTGCGCAACAGCATCCTTTGTCAGGCGTTCGAAGGGGGCAGCGCCAAGTCGAGCACACGATTCAAGCGTACTGTTCCAGCTATCAATATGAGCCGGCGTTGTCGCCGTCCAGAGCCAGCCTCTACGCACATAGTGCGCATCAATCTGATGCTGCTCACAGAACTCGCCCAACTCAGTGATGGCGTGTTCGGCAGCATGCGCCAAGAACAGTGCTTGCTCCTTGGTACAGAAGCTCAGCAGGGAGCCGATCTTGGGCCACCAGGACATGACAAATCCGCCGTTTCGTCCGGAGGCCCCGCCACCACAAATATCCTGCTCCAGTACCACAACGTTGATATTGGGGTCGCGCTCCTTGAGGGTGAGCGCCGTCCACAGCCCCACGAAACCACCGCCAATGATAGCGACGTCGGCGTCGTGTTCACCTTCCAGAGCCAATGTGGGTTGTAGGTTTTCCTGCAGACTCTGCAGCCAGTAGCTACGCGTCAGAGGGCGAGAAGAGGCCAGGCGCATGGGAGGAGTTCCACTGTGTTGTTTTGCACAGTTTCACGTTGCCTGGGGGCATAGCCTATTGGTCGTAATTAGGAATCGCGAAGATCGGACTTATAAGATCGCACGAAGTGGAGCGCAGCCTTTGCCGTCCTTGCCCAGCATTAGAAAGAGCTTTCAGGGCACGGGCTCCGCAGCATTTGCCCGTCCCGCTGATCTCGGACGAAGTAACCATGGCTCAAACCTAGCGGGCCGCCCGGGTTACTGTGCAGCGCGAGGGCGGCCTCTCGGCTCAGGTGGGCGGTTAACGGCAACCATGAACAGCTCTTGGTAGCACCTTCCTCACGCCTGCGTCGGAGGGCGGTTCTTCCAGAGATTCGCGTAGCCCAGGAACTCTGATTGCGGCGTTCGAATCACCCTCCAGCTAGCTATTTGCCTGAGATTTTCCCGGCGACGTGCCGTCGTGACCACGCGCCGTCGCTCCGCGCGTGATACGCCCACGAAGAAAGTGCCGCGACTCTAATGAGAGTCACCGAAATAGGCCTGATTTTCGACACCAATCAAAAGAGTGACGCTGCAGTGGGCCAATCCTAGCCCAAACTCTTATCCAGCGTATTGACGGGTACCCCTTCCACGTCTTCGTTTCGCTAAACACTGCTTAACTGCATACAGAGTGGTTGCGACGCTCATCCACTTTCGCCAGGACTGATTGAGTCGTCGCCGTCACAAGCCGTCACGTTCATTTCTCGTGAAAAACCAGACGGCCATTACTACATACGAGATGCAGCCCGACACATACAGAACATCAATGATCGCACCGCTCATCTCAGACCTCCGCAACATTAACGTCCTTTCCAGCCTCCTTGGTTTTGAGTTGGACGAGACTTGTTCCGTGATAGTTGGATATTGCGGATGATACGTTTGCGTAACGCGCCTGCAGCTTGGTGCGCCAGTGATCTCGCACGCAGCTCAAAACATTTTCCAGCTCATCAGACTCCACCAACTTGGCGAACCTAGGTTTAGCAAGGTGTCGAGACACCGCTGCATAGGCTCTACCCGCTGCCAAGAGTCGCTCATAGTGATATCTAACCGAATGGGCTTTATTCAGCTGCTGCGAGCTTTTGAAACTGCAATGAGAAAGTGCATCAAACGACTTTAGTGCCGCTAACGATGACGGTTCTAATTGGTCATGCCACGCATAGATAAACTCCTGGTGATGCATCAAGGTGGCAGCGCTTACAAGCGTTCTGGACTCTGCGCATATACTCATGATCGCATTGGAGGCCAAGCGAGACGCTGGTATTTCTTCGATGATACACCCCGTGAAAGATTCGCGACGCACCAGGAAAATCAACGTTGCCAAACTTGCCAGCATGCTTCCGGCAATCAAAAGCACGGCGAGCTCAAGAGCCTCAATTTGAGCCTCAGCCACCGTGGCCACCCAGATACTCAAGATAGCCAGCTGGACACAGACTGAAACCGCGCAATACCCGAAAACTTGTTTGCGAGTCAGAACAATTTTTTTCATACGAGCCTCCATCACCCAATAACCGAGGCTATTGAGGGGCATCGCGACAGAGCGCGATGATTTGCACCATTAACATATTTTCAGGACACAGAGAGTTTGAGAAACGCAGATTTCTCATGCCGCGGGGGGAGGAGAATACTCACAGGCATAGCTAAAGCCCCTCAAACCGAGGAACCCCATTACCATCAATTGTAGGTCGATAATTATCATCGCACCCTCCAGCAAGTTGGGGAACGACATCTTGGACTAACGAAGGTCACGATCGCCAGGTCAGCAAGAGAAAAGCCAAATCGTTACCGGGCCGAACATTGCGTTCCAATCAATGAAGATACAGCGGTGGCCCAGCATATAAATGCAAAACTAAACCTCGAATACTAACTGCAACAGGCTATCTTACCGGCTGTTGGTTCGCAATAGGCTGAGTAATTCCGAGCCTCTATACCGAAAGCCGGCACTGATCTTAACCGGGTTCCAGGCCTTTGAATTTCGCCACTTGCAAAGCCTAAGCCCGGCATCCCATCGCCATTAAAAAAATTAGTAACGCTTTGTGTCTTAAAGGGCCCGTCATCCCAAGGGGTAGAAGCCTAGAGGCATTTAAACCTCGCGCAATAGGCACTAAACTGCTGGAGAAGCGAGGCTTTCGTTTCACGCGCGCCAACTCAACAAAGGATTCTCACAGGCCCATATGAACCTCACCCACCTTTTCGTGAATCCACAACCACTGCCCCTGAAGGACGGCAATCCACTTTACGATCCGTGGGTCAAGGTTCACTACAAACTGCGACTACACCTCTCTTATGGAAGAACCACTTACGCATGGTACGAATATTCCTCTGATGGAAAATGTCTAAGCCGATTCCCTTGCAAACATGGATGCGCCCCCTTGGAAAGGGCATCCTTGGAATTGAAGAGATGCATCAGGTTTTCGGGCACATGCTCTGCTGGCACGTTGCCGGAAAAATCACAAGGAGGATGGTGTGCTGGAACTGGTTCGACGAAACGCAAAGGAGCAGTTGCTGCCATGTCTGCGTGACGAGTCCTTCTAGGTTCCCGACGCGAAGGTCGAAGCGCTACTGCCGCGCCCACTGCGCAACATCATCTGCGTAGGTCGCAACTACCACTAGCAGACCAAAAAAGCTCTTGAGTTTCGTGTTCAAGGCGAGCGATGGGAAAGGTAAGTCATGGCCAATTTTATTCAAAAGATTCCTGAAGACCGTCACTATGACCAAGCTTGTCGATGACACGTCTCGAGCGGCACAGGCTGTAGCATAGGAGAACTACTAAACTCTGGTTTTCTTTGCCCCGACAAACCTTTTTCACGATAAAACGCTCACCGGATTTTTATGGGACGGTGATTTAATTCTGGCTTTTGGGCGAAGCAACTAGGCGATCCGAGCTAAGCAGTTAGATGAAAGCTCTGTGAATGTCGTCACGACCAACTGACCTCCTCCACGTCGGCTGTCCCAATTCACAGTCCCGCGTGCTAAATTGTTTTGCTGCCAAAAACGCCGCAGTCCATAGCTGATCGGCCAGCCATTCATCTCAGGTTGTATGTATCATTTCTTATCATATGAGGCGCAGTGTTACCCAACGCGACCGTAAGCCTGATTTTTCAAGATGTCATCACCGTCGTCCTCAAACATCACGCCGATCCAACGCGTGCGCTGCATGGTTGATACCTGGACGAAAAAGCAGTTCTCGCACAGGTGGAGCTCGTACGTCTCACCGCGATGTGATGAGCCCTCTCCCCATGACGCATGCATCGTCCCGAACTGCAGCTCGCCGGCCGCAACGCGTGTTGAGTCTCCACACATGTCGCAGATGACATCTGTGACGGTACCTGGATCGGTCTCGCTAACGACCTTCATCTGCTATTCCCCCTCGCCGCTGCCAGTTGGTGAATCACCAGAGCAAAAGCTCAGCTGACATTGCTAGTGCTGAGCCTTCGAGCCCCCTCTCGCACCATCTGCTGCCCAGTCGCAGACAACGTATGTGCTGTTGAGGGTGCGCGCGAATACGTATCCCTTGAGCTCTTCGTAAGTCACGATGTTGGAAGTGCGAATGGGATCGCCATCATCAAAACGCCGCTCCTGGTCACCGAAGACTACTCCTCTCAGGAAGAGCTCATTCGGCCCATACTCAACCGAAGACAAGTACGCCGTGACCTCCAAATCGAAATCGATCTGCATCGCCTTGGCTACCGTGCTGGGCATGGCCGATGGCGAGGCATCGATGATCTTGGATGTGGAAAGCGGTGCTCGTTGTTTAACCATGTGCATCCTCCTAGGTGGCTCCATCAAGCAGCTGGCGAATCTGGTTTGTCAGCACTGGCAATAAGCGCCCTCAAACTTCTCCTCCCCAAGCCTCGCTTGAATGTGGCCAGTACGTAGTTGCCGCTTTTCGTGAACGCCACCCAAAACCGTCCGAACTTTCGCAATTCGTAGATCGGTGCGGTCTGCAGAATGTGCCCGTCCGCATGCTGCTCGTAGGGCCCTGGATCGTTGTGGCCAAAGACGATTCCTGCGGCGCACTCTGACGAGATGAACACATCGCTCAGGTAGGCAGTGATCGGCACCGGATACTTCTGCACCATGGCGCAAGCGATTCGCTTGATCTGGAAATCCGAGAACTCTTTGACGTGATATTCGATGACGACTTCGTCTGACATTCGTTATCCCTACTTCTGCCGCTGGTGTTCGTCGCTCGCACAGCGTCCCACGGCAATTTAAATCTCGATGGTGAAATCCGGCGAGAAGCCGGTGCGCTCGCCTGGATAGCCTCTAGGGTTCGATACGAGTCGGCAGCCGGAAATGACCGTGTCGACCGCCTGATGCGTGTGACCAAAAACCCAGACATCAGCTTGAGCAACCAGGTCGTGCCATTGGTTGAAGTACGCCGCGCCAAGATGCCCATCATGACCATCGCCGGCGACATCCTGGATGGGGCAATGATGCGTAACTACGACGGTCTTGCCATCGAAATCCTTTGCCAGCTCTGTCGCTAGGAACTCTCGAGTGGCGATGTTTCGAGCAATGAGATCCACAGGTCGAAGCTTGCTGTACCCCTCCCCGATCCGGATCCTCTTGAAGTCGGTCATCCACTCGGCACACACCCTCATCGCAGTCTTGTAGTCGCCAGTGGCGGTGTAATCCGTCCAGGCTGTCGCGACCAGAAAGCGCGTGTTACCGATGATGAGGATCTGGTTATCCAAGATGTGCACATGCTCAGCAGCCGCGTCGCGCATTTTGGTGAACGTCCGGTCTATGTGGCCCTTGTAAAACTCGTGGTTCCCGCAGACGTAGATCACCGGACATTCGAAGGTATCGTTCGTCCACGCCACTCCCCGACCACGCACAGAGATGTCGCCGGCCAGGATGACCAAATCAGCATCTGTGGCTGGAGGTTGGAAGTCGATGAACTCCAGATGGAGATCTGAGTAGACCGTAATTCTCATCGTATCGCCTGGTCTCCGTATCGGCAGGCTAATCGCTAATCCAGTGCCTCCAACGGAGTGGAGGCCTGGCTACAAACAATTACTTGAAGGCTTTACTGAAGCGCTGAGAAAGCTCGGCAATACCGATCGGCGCCCAGCCCTCTGGGTCGTTGCTCTTCCGGATGAAGTTGATTGCGCACCCGATCATGAAGAGTCCGGACAGCACCGAAAGCACCACAGCCGACTTGATGGTCGCAGGCATGACATAGGCAGCTGTCTCATGCCCAGTAAGCCAGACGATTGGATATGGAAAGATCACACACCCAGCGATGAAAGCGACCAGCATCAGCGGAAACGCAGCGAGGATGATCATGATCGGCACCTTTACTTGGTACTGCCTTGCCGCTACCAGCCTGCCAGCAGGAGTCTTCATCGCGTAGATGACCGCCTGGTTCTCCATCTTGTCCTTCTTCTTGGTGAAGATGCCGTACAAGGTCACTCGCTGCCCCTTGTCGAGCTCTTCATAGATTTTCCCTGGTAGCAGCACCTTGGGAAGCACCTGCCCATCGATGACCATGTAGGCCGTTACCGTGCCCTGCTCCGTGCTCGAGACATGGAGGGTTTCGATCACCCCGGTGACCTGCCTGCAATCAAACTTGAACAAAATCTGCTCCTGCAATTTTTACAGCGCGCAAGCTTCCCCACCGCCTCGAAAGCAGTGTGCGTCGATGCGCTGGATCAGCTGCGCGATAAACGAAAAACAGACCTGAAACAGTCTGTTCCCTAAATCATCCCCATGAGCAGGCGGAAAGTGTCTTCGAGCTCAGGCGCTCACGGGCGACCTTGCTTGCCTCGCACTGGAGTAAACCTCCCCACCCTGGGTGATGAATTCGTACACCGGCCTAGACTCCGTGCCGGCTTGTATCCGGATCTCGGATAGCAGCTCCATTGCGTACGACCCGCGACCATTTTTTTCAGAAGGAGTGATGATGTGGATCTTGCTGACGCTGAGGAAATTACCTAGCTCAGCCGTCTGCATCATTTGCACTGTAGGGACATCATTTACCAAATGGGCAATTGGCCCTATGCATCCATCCTCTATGCCCATCCCTTCGATGAGGAATGAATACTCACATCGACTGATGTCTACGGATCGCCAAAGCATCCGCGTAGCCTCCGGGGCTCTGAACTGTCCCTGGAGGTCATTGCTATAGGTAACAAACACGGTTTCAAACCCTAGTCCAAGCCTGACCTGGCCCTATCCAAGCCCACCAGGACGGTTTCACGCGCAGCCCCATACCAGAGGCTACTTGGCGTCCATCGCAAGATGGCCGGCGCGCCATGCACCGAAGGGCCATCATAAGGATTTGTCCCACCAACCGCAACGGACGATGTTTGGTGGGATAAACGGTCTATGGCTCTATCCTTCCTTTTGAGATGCAAAACGTGAAGGAAGAGCTAGCCGCGACGCTACGGGTGATCCGCCAATTGAAAGGGGCTCGTTACGAAGCTCTCTCAAGCACGATAAATCCTAAGCATCTGAGCATGATTGAGCGGGGCGATGCCCAAGCGACCCTGCCTACCCTGCTCAAACTGTCCGAGTCTTTGGGCATCAGCGTGTTGACTCTTCTCGGATTGTGCCTGGCAGTGCGAGACCAAAAGTCACCAGAAATGGAGCTTGAGCGGGCTCAACATGAACTCAAAGAACTCGTCGCATCGGGAGCTCTGGAGATCATCAAGGCAAATCTGCCAGGTGGCACTCTCGCGAAAAGAGCACGCGGCACCAAGGCAGATGCTGAGCGCGTAAGTGCAGTGCAAACTTTGAAGCAGCAGGGCAAAACGCAGGCTGAAGCAGCCCGCGAGCTAGGCCTTCCGACATCGACTGTGCATAGATACTGGTCGAAATCCTGACGCGTTGGGTAAGCCGCCTTGAGGGCCGCCAGTGCACTTGGCTCCACAGAGCCTAGAGGCAAACGAAAGACATCAATTGCTTGAAGTCAACTATCTCCCCTCAGCCCAGCCAGGCAGAAAAACCTCAACAGACTGGCCGGAGCCTCGCCGCCGACAAGCTTCAGACAGTCCTGCGGCGCCGCGAACAAGGATTGATTCAGAAAGAGACAGTTGCAGCAAACGGAACATCAGCTTCGACGGTGCAACGAATCTGGCGCGGCCGAACATCTTCCGCTTGAAGCGCTGAGAAGTGCGAGCGATAGGCGCAAGAGATTAGGTGCTTTAGGCTTGTCAGGGCTGTGCTTTGAACGCCTAGCGACGACTTCTATGGGTAGCTATGGCTCAACGAATCCGAGAGTTCCGCTGCAAGTGCCGAACGAGGACTGTTAATGAGATGGGGTATGCGAAACCTAGATCTCAACCGGCTCACAGTAGAGCTAGGCAGCGCTTAGGTTCTGGGAGTAGTGAGAAGCGCACCTGGATCGGTGTGAGCGCAAGACCTTGATGGAATCGTCCCCTGCAGGAATCGAACCTGCACTTAGCCCTTAGGAGGGGCTCGTTCTATCCATTAAACTAAGGAGACACGACAAGCTGAGCAGCACATATTACGGAAAAACAAATAGATAGGAAAGCCGCACATCCCTATACCCTCCCCTTGACTGCGTGGAGGAACGATACAGGCATCCCAATAGGAGACTACACCCCACCCCAGATAAGAACCTGCAACCTTCCCCTTAGGAGGGGGATGCTCTATCCAATTGAGCTACTGAGACGAAAAGAATGAGCAACGAGCGTTGCACGGCTGGATGGCGAGCATGTTAACCAGCGCACTGCCGTTTGTCATGCTTCAATCGGGCTTTTTGCACGTAGGGCATTTCTGAACCCGTTAATGGATCACCCCTTCCTTGCGCAGCAACGCCAGCAGCGCCGCCACCGCCTCGTCCAGCGCCCCGGAGTTGTCCAGCCGGTGCACCGCCCCGTCGGCTTCGCCCTGGAGCCTGGCATTGCGCGCCAGGCGCTGATCGACTTCCTGCGGTGTTTCCCGCCCGCGGGCCAGCAGCCGCTCACGCAGCACGGCGGTTTCGACTTCCAGGCACACCGCCAACAGGTTGGGATAACGCCGGCGAGCCTCGGGCAGGTAAGCGCGCGAGCCATTGACCAGCACGCTATGGCCTTGGGCAAGCCACTGGTCGACCAGGGCCAGGATGCCATAGTCCAGGCCATTGGCCCGCCAATGCATGGCAAAGGCACCCTCTGCGCGCAGCTGCTCGAAGCCCTGCGCCGTAACGCCGTGGGCCGCTTCGCCCTTGGCTTCGGCAGAGCGGGTAATCACACGCCGGGCAATTTCCACCCCCGCCTCGGCCAATGGCCCACGGGCGGCGTCGATCAGGGAATCTTTTCCCGAACCGGACGGTCCTATCAGGAATACCAGGCGACCAGCGGTGTCGCCTCCAGTGCTTGCGTCATGTTGCATAGCCACTATGCTCTATGAAAGGAAACCCGCGCATTCTAGGTGTTTTCTTAGCGCTTTGCTGCGTTTTACAGGTTTTTGACGGCAAAGGTCTGACGGTGAAAATGGTGTGACTGGAGTAAAACTTTTCAAACCAGTGCTCATTTCTGATAATTGGTACTGGCAAAAAGCCTTTATCCCACTCACTATTTGTCACAGAATTGACGCCAAGGAAACGGCGACCTGAGGCAAGATGACACCAATATTTTGATGACGGTTGAACATTTTGTCGTCGCCACGGTCGTAGCTCCATCCCGTGCGGCCAATTTGAGAACCGCTTTCCCCTGAACCAAAAACCGGTCAATTTATATGCGCCCAATGAAACAGGCTATTTATTCCAGCCGCACCGCAGACAAATTCGTCGTCCGCCTGCCAGACGGAATGCGTGAGCGCATTGCCGAGGTAGCGCGCAACCACCACCGCAGCATGAACTCCGAAATCATCGCACGCCTGGAGCAGAGCCTTATCCAGGAAGGCGCGCTGGGTGACGAGCTGAGCATGCGCCTGGACAGCCCGGAGCTTTCACTGCACGAGCGCGAGCTGCTGCAGCGCTTCCGCCAACTGTCCCACCGCCAGCAGAACGCGCTGGTGGCCCTCATCGCTCACGATGTGGAAATGGCCGCCGACGCCTCCTGAGGTCGGTAGCAAGCAAACACGAAAAAGCCAGCGTAAGCTGGCTTTTTTCGTTGCGCTGATCCAGCCCCTCTGTAGGAGCGGGCTTGACCCGCGAACACCGGCGTAGCCGGCGCCATGCACCGCGGTGCCTGCTTCGCGGGGCAAGCCCGCTCCTACAGAAATACCATTTAAGCCAGATAGTTATATTCCATAGGAGCGTGGCGTATCAGAGCAGGAACAGCGTCGCCAGCCCCAGGAAGATGAAGAAGCCGCCGCTGTCGGTCACCGCGGTAATCATCACGCTCGAGCCCATGGCCGGGTCGCGGCCAAGGCGCATCAGCGTCATCGGGATGAATACGCCCATGAACGCGGCCAACAGCAGGTTCAAGGTCATCGCCGCGGTCATTACCACACCCAGCGACCAGCTGCCGTACAGCAGGTACGCCACGATACCGATCACACCGCCCCAGATCAGGCCATTGAGCAGCGAAACCGCCAGCTCCTTGCGCATCAGCCGGCTGGTGTTGCCTGGTGACACTTGGTCCAGCGCCATGGCGCGAACGATCATGGTGATGGTCTGGTTGCCGGAGTTGCCGCCAATGCCCGCCACGATCGGCATCAGCGCCGCCAGGGCCACCAGCTTCTCGATCGAGCCTTCGAACAGGCCAATCACCCGCGACGCCACGAAGGCGGTAATCAGGTTGATGGCCAGCCACGCCCAACGGTTGCGCAGCGAACGCCAGACCGAGGCGAAAATATCTTCCTCCTCGCGCAGGCCCGCCATGTTGAGCACTTCGCTCTCGCTCTCCTCACGGATCAGGTCGACCATCTCGTCAATGGTCAAACGGCCGATCAGGCGCTCGCTCTTGTCCACTACCGGCGCCGATACCAGGTCGTAACGCTCGAACGCCTGGGCCGCGTCGTAGGCATCTTCCTCGGGGTGGAAAGACACAGGGTCGGTCGCCATGACCTCTGCCACCTTCTTCTCCGGGTCGTTAACCAACAGGCGCTTGATCGGTAGCACACCTTTGAGGATGCCGCCGTAGTCGACCACGAACAGCTTGTCGGTGTGGTTGGGCAGCTCCTTGAGGCGGCGCAGGTAGCGCAAGACCACTTCCAGGCTGACATCCTCGCGGATGGTCACCATCTCGAAGTCCATCAATGCACCCACTTGCTCCTCGTCGTAGCTCAGCGCCGAGCGCACGCGCTCACGCTGCTGGGCATCGAGGCTTTCCATCAGCTCGTGGACGACGTCTCGCGGCAGCTCGGGGGCCAGGTCAGCAAGTTCGTCGGCGTCCATTTCCTTGGCGGCGGCCAGCAGCTCGTGATCGTCCATGTCGGCGATCAGCGACTGGCGCACAGCGTCGGAAACTTCGAGGAGGATGTCGCCGTCGCGGTCCGAGCGCACCAGCTGCCAGACCGTCAGGCGGTCTTCCAGGGGCAAGGCTTCGAGGATGTAGGCGATATCGGCGGGGTGCAGGTCATCGAGCTTGCGTTGCAGCTCGACGAGGTTCTGCCGGTGGACCAGGTTTTCCACCAGGTCGTTGTGCTGCCCTTCCTGACGGTGCGTCAGGTCTTCCACCACACGTTGACGCTGCAGCAGTTCGACCACCTGGGCCAGGCGATCCTGCAGGCTGTCTTGGGCTTTCTTTACTTCTACTTCGGTCATAGGCGTACTCCACTCCCAGCAGCGGAGCACGCCGGGAGAATCAATCGGTCAGATCTGGCTGTATGAATCTTGTTAGGGAGTAACTACTGGGTAAGTCCATGGTGGTATTCCACAAGCCCCGGCGGGGCTGACGGGCGCAATCATACACTGCCTAAGCTGTCAGATCGCTTAAAATTTTGGCCAGAACAAGCGTTTGCGTCATAAAGCTAGGACAACGCTCGAAGCCATCAGTGCGACGGTGCGTTTCGCGTTTGAAGCACATTTGCATGTGCCTGGGTGCATTTGCGGCGCTGGATTGCTCGCCAGCCGCCTTGCACCCCTTTCGCGACACCCGGCCGCGCCATGGTTCATACAGGAGAGCTTAGATGGAGATCGGCAACAATTCAGCGGGCCGAAAAAACAAAAAGCCCGCTCAAATGAGCGGGCTTCTTGATGTATGGCGGACTCAGCAGGATTCGAACCTGCGACCGCTCGGTTCGTAGCCGAGTACTCTATCCAGCTGAGCTATGAGTCCGTGGTTGGTAATTTTAGACCAGGTTACCACTGGTGGGCTTGAAGCAGCCTTGTAAGCAAAGCCACTTCAAAAGTGGCGGACTCAGCAGGATTCGAACCTGCGACCGCTCGGTTCGTAGCCGAGTACTCTATCCAGCTGAGCTATGAGTCCGTGGTTGGTAGTTTTAGACCAGGTTACCACTGGTGCGCTTGAAGCAGCTTTGCAAGCAAAACCACTTCAAAAAGTGGCGGACTCAGCAGGATTCGAACCTGCGACCGCTCGGTTCGTAGCCGAGTACTCTATCCAGCTGAGCTATGAGTCCGTGGTTGGTAGTTTTAGACCAGATTACCACTGGTGGGCTTGAAGCAGCTTTGTAAGCAAAGCCACTTCAAAAGTGGCGGACTCAGCAGGATTCGAACCTGCGACCGCTCGGTTCGTAGCCGAGTACTCTATCCAGCTGAGCTATGAGTCCGTGTCTTGCCGCGCATAATAGACCGCTGAAACATTTTTGCAAGAACTTTTTCGTTTAAATTCAACGACTTAGCGTTCTTACCGTTTACAGCGACCTAAGCAAATAATGGCGGTGAAGGGGGGATTCGAACCCCCGATACCCTTATGAGGTATACTCCCTTAGCAGGGGAGCGCCTTCGGCCACTCGGCCACCTCACCGCAACACGAGGCGAATATTAAAGAAGCTCTTCCTCGTTTGCAACCCTTTTTTTGAAAAAAACTTCAAAAAAATTAAAGGCTTGGCTCCTCGTCCTTCTCTTTCTTGATCCGCAGGTAGATTTCCTCGCGGTGAACGGCCACTTCCTTAGGGGCGCTGACGCCAATACGCACCTGGTTTCCCTTGACGCCAAGCACCGTCACGGTGATCTCGCCGTCTCCAATGATCAGGCTCTCGGCGCACCGGCGAGTCAGAATCAACATAGCTTTCTCCTTACACGAACATTCAGGGGTAACAGTCTTTGGATGACAGCCCTGGGGCGCGGACGACGCCCCAGGGCCCTTGGCCACCCCGCCGACAGGACAGGGCCTGCGTGGCAGCCAGAAACGCGAAGGGCGCGGCCTTGCCGCGCCCTCCCGGCAACGCCTTATTCGCCCTGTCGGGCAGGGGCGTCGAGCTCGAACGCGGTGTGCAGCGCACGCACGGCCAGTTCCAGGTACTTCTCCTCGATCACCACCGAGACCTTGATCTCGGACGTGGAGATCATCTGGATGTTGATGCTCTCCTTGGCCAGGGCTTCGAACATGCGGCTGGCAACACCGGCGTGGGAGCGCATGCCAACGCCGACGATCGACACCTTGGCGATCTTGGTGTCGCCGATCACTTCACGGGCACCGATCTCGCGCGCGGTGTTTTCCAGCACGCTGAACGCCTTCTCGTACTCGTTGCGGTGTACGGTGAAGGTGAAGTCGGTGGTGTTATCGTGCGCGACATTCTGCACGATCATGTCCACTTCGATGTTGGCGGCGCTGATCGGGCCGAGGATCTTGAAGGCAACGCCCGGGGTGTCCGGCACGCCGCGAATGGTCAGCTTGGCTTCATCACGGTTGAAGGCGATACCGGAAATGATCGGCTGTTCCATGGATTCCTCTTCATCAATGGTAATGAGGGTACCTGGACCCTCTTTGAAGCTGTGCAGCACGCGCAGCGGAACGTTGTACTTGCCGGCGAACTCCACCGAGCGGATCTGCAGCACCTTGGAACCGAGGCTGGCCATTTCCAGCATCTCTTCGAAGGTGATCTTCTCCAGGCGGCGGGCCTGCGGCACAACGCGCGGGTCGGTGGTGTAGACGCCATCGACATCGGTGTAGATCTGGCACTCGTCAGCCTTCAGCGCGGCCGCCAGGGCAACGCCGGTGGTGTCGGAGCCACCACGGCCAAGGGTGGTGATGCTGCCGTGCTCGTCGACGCCCTGGAAACCGGCAACCACGACCACCCGGCCTTCCTTGAGGTCGGCGCGAATCTTCTGGTCGTCGATTTGCAGGATGCGCGCCTTGTTGTGCGCGCTGTCGGTGAGGATGCGCACCTGGTTACCGGTGTAGGACACCGCTGGCACACCGCGCTTGATCAAGGCCATGGTCAGCAGCGCGATGGTGACCTGCTCACCCGTCGACACGATCACATCCAGTTCGCGAGGAACCGGCTGATCGGTAATCTGCTTGGCCAGGTCGATCAGGCGATTGGTTTCACCGCTCATGGCCGACAGCACGATCACCAGGTCGTCGCCCGCCTCACGGTGTTTCTTGACCTTTTCGGCTACCTGCTCGATCCGCTCGATGGAACCGACAGAGGTGCCGCCAAATTTCTGTACGATCAACGCCATTTCAATGGTGCCTCAGCCCATACAGGGCCTCAAAAAAACCATCCAACATGACGGGGCGGATGACTAGACCACCCGCCCCCTCATCTCAAAGTCCCTGCTCTGCGAACGGCACGGCCAGCGCCAGGGCCTGGTCCAGCGCGGCGACGTCGACGCCACCGCCCTGGGCCATGTCCGGACGGCCACCGCCCTTGCCACCCACTGCCGCAGCGGCTTGTTTCATCAGGTCACCAGCCTTGAGTTGGCTGGAGAGGTCCTTGGTCACGCCGGCCACCAGCACGACCTTGCCCTCATGCTCACTGCCCAGCAGGATCACTGCGTGGCCGAGCTTGTTCTTCAGCTGATCGACCAGGGCCAGCAGGGCCTTGCCATCCTGCCCATCCAGGCGGGCGGCAAGCACCTTGGCACCCTTGACCTCAACGGCCGCGTTGGAGAGATCATCCCCGGCGGCGCTGGCGGCCTTGGCCTGCAGCTGTTCAAGCTGCTTTTCCAGCTGGCGGTTGCGCTCAAGCACAGCCGACAGCTTGTCGATCAGGTTGTCGCGGTTACCCTTGACCAGCTGCGCGGCTTCCTTGACCTGCTCTTCGGCAGCGTTCAGGTAGGCCAGTGCAGCAGCACCGGTGACCGCTTCGATACGGCGCACACCCGAGGCCACGCCGCCTTCGCTGATGATCTTGAACAGGCTGATATCGCCGGTGCGCTTGGCGTGGATACCGCCGCACAGCTCAACGGAGAAATCACCGCCCATGCTCAGTACGCGCACGGTATCGCCATACTTCTCGCCGAACAGCGCCATGGCGCCCTTGGCCTTGGCGGTTTCGATGTCGGTCAGTTCGGTTTCAACCGGGGTGTTCTTGCGCACTTCACGGTTGACGATGTCTTCCAGGGCCTTGATCTGCTCTGGCTTCACCGCCTCGAAGTGGCTGAAGTCGAAACGCAGGCGCTGGCTGTCGACCAGCGAGCCCTTCTGCTGAACGTGCTCGCCCAGCACCTGGCGCAGCGCTTCGTGCAGCAGGTGAGTCGCGGAGTGGTTCAGCGAGGTGGCGTGCTGCACGTCGGCATCGACCTTGGCCTGGACCGGCGAGCCGATCACCAGCGCACCGCTGGCGACCACGCCGTGGTGCAGGAAGGCACCGCCAGTCTTGGTGGTGTCGCGCACGTCGAAGCGCGCAGCGCCCGCCTGCAGGAAACCGGTGTCGCCCACCTGGCCGCCGGACTCGGCGTAGAACGGGGTGCGGTCGAGCACCACCACGCCCTGCTCGCCTTCACCCAGCTGGTCGACGGACTGGCCGTCCTTGTACAGGGCGATGATCTTGCCCTGGCCTTCGGTGGCGTCGTAACCCAGGAATTCGGTGGCGGTGTCGACCTTGACCAGGCTGTTGTAGTCCATGCCGAAGGCGCTGGCGGAACGGGCACGCTCGCGCTGGGCTTCCATTTCACGCTCGAAGCCGGCTTCGTCGATGGTCAGCTCGCGCTCGCGGGCGATGTCGGCAGTCAGGTCCATGGGGAAGCCGTAGGTGTCGTACAGCTTGAACACCACGTCGCCCGGAACCACGTCGCCCTTGAGCTGGGCCAGGTCCTGCTCAAGGATGCGCAGGCCCTGCTCCAGGGTCTTGGCGAACTGCTCTTCCTCGGCCTTGAGCACGCGCTCGATGTGCGCTTGCTGGCTCTTCAGCTCGGGGAAGGCCTCGCCCATCTCGGCGGCCAGGGCGGCGACGATCTGGTGGAAGAAGCTGCCCTTGGCGCCCAGTTTGTTGCCGTGGCGGCAAGCGCGGCGAATGATGCGGCGCAGCACGTAGCCACGGCCTTCGTTGGACGGCAGCACGCCGTCGGCAATCAGGAAGCCGCAGGAGCGGATGTGGTCGGCGACCACTTTCAGCGAAGCCTGGCCATCATTGCTGCAACCGATGGCCTTGGCCGCGGCGCCCAGCAGGTTCTGGAACAGGTCGATCTCGTAGTTCGAGTGCACGTGCTGCATGACCGCACTGATGCGCTCAAGGCCCATGCCGGTGTCCACCGACGGTGCTGGCAGCGGGTGTAGCACGCCGTCGGCAGTACGGTTGAACTGCATGAAGACGTTGTTCCAGATCTCGATGTAGCGGTCGCCGTCTTCTTCTGGCGAGCCGGGTGGGCCGCCCCAGATGTCGGCGCCGTGGTCGTAGAAGATCTCGGTGCAAGGGCCGCATGGGCCGGTGTCACCCATGGTCCAGAAGTTGTCGGAGGCGTACGGGGCGCCTTTGTTGTCACCGATGCGCACCATGCGCTCGGCTGGCACGCCGACTTCCTTGGTCCAGATGTCGTAGGCTTCGTCGTCGCTGGCGTAGACGGTGACCCAGAGCTTTTCCTTGGGCAGGTTCAGCCACTTGTCGGAGGTCAGGAAGGTCCAGGCGAAGGTGATCGCGTCGCGCTTGAAATAGTCGCCGAAGCTGAAGTTGCCCAGCATTTCGAAGAACGTATGGTGGCGCGCGGTGTAGCCGACGTTTTCCAGGTCATTGTGCTTGCCGCCGGCGCGCACGCACTTCTGGCTACTGGCGGCACGGGTGTAGGCGCGCTTCTCGGCACCCAGGAAGCAGTCCTTGAACTGGTTCATGCCTGCGTTGGTGAACAGCAGGGTCGGGTCGTTGTTCGGGATCAGCGAACTGGAGGCGACTCGGGTATGTCCCTGCTCTTCGAAGAAGCGAAGGAAGGCTTCACGGATTTCTGCGCTTTTCATAGGTTCTTCCACGGAAACGGCGGCCCTTGGGGGCAAACACGTCGACGAAACGACGGCAAAGGGCCGCATTATATCGGTCCTGCAAGCAAGGTGCAGTGTGTTTATGCGATAGATAGCGTCGTTTGGACGGCTTTTGGGGCGCTTGCAAACGAAAACGACATGAACGGATGCTAAATGCTGCCTTTCGCCACTGGCAAGCCCATTACCGCCCAAGGGAAGGGAAAATGGAACAGACGGTGAATTAAAAGGTTTTCATGGGCGAGCGCCGCGCAGCGGCGCATCGCGAGCTACGCTCGCTCCTACCCGTTCAGCGCGGCTGCTGGCTAGGCCAGGCGCTGGCCTGAATCGGGCACGATCAGGATACCCGCCCGCAGGCCATTCTTGACCTTGGGGTTGGGGAAGATGATCCGCGCGCCCTCCTCCTCCACCACCCAGCGCATTTCCGCCAGGTCTTCGGCCAGCAGGTAACCCTTGCTCAGCTCGGAGAAGTTCTCGATGTCCGCTGGCAGGTGCAGGTGGAAGCTGTCGCTGTGCTTGATGATCTCGCGGGCCACGCTGAACAGCTTCAAGCCATCGAGCGAGGCTTCGGGCTCGGGCTCGGTGCCCTCGATGATCTGGATCAGGCGCAGCTCCAGGCGGTCGAGGTTGACCTGCTCGTTCTGCCCGAATGGCCGCGCCTTGCCCAGCTCCAGGGTAAAGGCCTCGGCGCCGAGTTGTTCATAGGTGAAGGCACTGAAGGTGATCGACGACTTGCTTTGCAGCAGCACCGCCTCCATGCCGGCTGCCGCCAGGCGTGCCAGCTCACGGCGCGAATGCTGGCGCCCCTCCTTGTAGGGGTACAAGGCGAACTGCTCGATCTTCGAGCCACGGATGGCGGTATGCAGGTCGTAGTGCAGGCGGGTGCGCTCGGGCTTGCTGAAAAACACCCGGGCGAACTGCTCCAGTTCTGCAGCACGCAGCGCCTCGAAACCACTGGACAGCTCGTGGCGGCCATTGAACAGGCGGTTGATGTCCTGTTCGATGTAACGCTCGCCCTTGCGGATCGCCGCCGGGTTGCCGAACAGGAACAGCACCCGCGCCCTGGGCTTGATCTTGCCATTGGCCACGCCGTGCAGCAGCCGTTCGAGCAATTCGATCGGCGCCGTCTCATTGCCATGGATGCCCGCCGACAACAGCAGGTCGAGCCCGCAGTCCTCGGCTTCGGCGGGGCGAACTTCCAGGGCGCCCTCGCCCAGCCAGCGCAGGCGCACGCCCTTGGGTGTCACTTGGGTCTTCTCGGCCGGTTCGTGATCGGTGAGGGTCAGCTCAAGCAATTTGCCAAGGGCGAGCATAGGCGCTTCCTTAGTGGTGGTGGCCGCAGTCGGGGCCGTGGACGTGGTCGTCATCTTCACCGGCTTCGGCCGGTTCCATTTCCAGCTGCAGGCTGACCAGGTTGGTGGCCATCGGGCGCAGCAGCAGGTTGGCGTACTCGGTGTCGCCTTCCTCGACATCCACGCCGATCAGCAGCTGGCCACGGCCGTCCTGCTGAATCCACACTTCCTTGCCTTGCCAAACTACGGCAAAGCGGGTGCAGGAGGTTTCCAGTTGGGTACCGTCTTCATCTTCCAGGATAAGGCGCAGGGCGTCGGTCATTGCAAAGTCTCTCTTCAAGGTTGGCGTTGGAACGGATAGACCGAACCCAGCTTGAGGATCTGGGTCAACTCATCCAGTGCCGTACGGCACTCCACCAGCAACTGCGGGTCGGCAAGGTCGGCTTCGCCGAGGCGGTCGCGGTAATGCTTGTCGACCCACTGCAGCAGGGTGTCGTACAGCGTGGCGGTCATGATAACGCCTTCGTTGACCGCCGCCAGTTCCGTTTCCTTCAAGGCCACGCGCAAGCGCAGGCAAGCCGGGCCACCGCCGTTCTGCATGCTCTGCTTGAGGTCGAACACCTTGACCTCCTTCACCGCGCCGCCCTGGGCGGTAAGCTGGCCCAGGTACGCCCAGACCCGCTCGTTGTTACGGCACTCTTCCGGCACCACCAGCAACATCGAGCCGTCCTCACGGCTGAGCAACTGGCTGTTGAACAGGTAGGAACGCACGGCGTCCTCTACCGCAACCGCCGCCCGCGGCACGCGAATGGCCTGGAAGTTGCCGCCCTTGCTGGCCAGTTTAGCCTGCAGTTGGCCCAGCACCGTATCGGTGTCGAGGAAGGCATCCTCGTGGTAGAACAGCACCTCGCCATTGCCTACCGAAATCACATCGTTATGGAACACGCCCTGGTCGATTACCGCCGGGTTCTGTTGAGCGTAGACCACGCCCCCCTCGCTCAGCCCGTGCAGCCGGGCAACGGCCTGCGAGGCTTCCAGGGTCTGGCGGGCCGGGTACTTCTGCGGCGCCGGGTAGCGGCTGTCGAAGGCGCTACGGCCATACACGAAGAACTCGACGCCGGGCTCGCCATAGGCGCGGCAAAAGCGCGTGTGGTTGGCCGCGCCCTCGTCACCGAACTGTGCCACAGCTGGCAGCGCCGGGTGGTGGGCAAAGTGTTGCTCATTGTTGAACATGGCCGCCAGCACACGGCTGGTGGTCGGGTGCTCGATGCTGCGGTGGTACTTGCAGTTGAGGTTGGCGGCGGTGAAATGCACGCGACCATCGGCGGTATCGGCACTGGGGCTGACCGTGGCGGCATTGGCCACCCACATGCTCGATGCCGAGCAGCTAGCCACCAGCAGCGGCATGGCTTCCCTGGCCGCGCGCTGGATCACCTCGGCGTCGCTGCCGGCAAAGCCCAGGCGGCGCAGGGCGGCCACGTCAGGGCGCTCCTGGGGCGCCAGCACGCCTTGCTTGAAGCCCATGTCGGCCAGCGCTTTCATCTTCGCCAGGCCCTGGCGCGCCGCTTCCCGAGGGTTCGAACCTTGCTGGCTGTTGCTCTGCGATGCCACGTTGCCGTAGGACAGGCCGCCGTAGTTGTGGGTTGGCCCCACCAGGCCATCAAAATTCACTTCATAGGATTTCATCGGCTAGGCTCCGTGACCTGTTGTTATAGGGTGACGCCCGGCGTCAGGGTCGCCGGCAGGGCAAGGCTGGCGGTCTCCAGCGAAGCCACGGGGTACGCGCAGTAGTCAGCGGCGTAGTAGGCGCTGGCGCGGTGGTTGCCACTGGCGCCGACACCGCCAAACGGGGCACTGCTGGCGGCACCGGTGAGTTGCTTGTTCCAGTTGACGATGCCGGCACGGCTGCGCAGCCAGAAGTACTGGTAGCGTGCGCGGGAGTCGGACAACAGGCCGGCAGCCAGGCCGTACTGGGTATTGTTGGCCTCGTCGATGGCGGCATCGAAGTCGGCGTAGCGAATCACCTGCAGCAGCGGGCCGAAGAACTCTTCATCCGGGCGCTCGGCCACCGCCGTCACATCCACGATGCCCGGGGTAAGCAGCGCGGCGTCAGCCTGCGGCTGGGTCATTTCCAGCAGCGTCAGCGCCCCCTTGGCAACCAGCTCGGCCTGGGCCGCGAGCAATGCCCGCGCCGCCTGCAGGGAAATCACCGACCCCATGAACGGTGCCGGCTGGGCATCGAAAGCGCCGACCGTGATGGCCTTGCACACCTCGACCAGGCGCGCCAGCAGCGCGTCGCCCCAGGCGCCCTGCGGCACCAGCAGGCGGCGCGCACAGGTGCAGCGCTGGCCGGCGGAAATGAACGCCGACTGGATGATGGTGTACACCGCCGCGTCCAGGTCCTTGACCTCATCCACCAGCAGCGGGTTGTTGCCGCCCATTTCCAGGGCGAGGATTTTGTCCGGGCGGCCCGCGAACTGCTGGTGCAGCAGGTTGCCGGTGCGGCTGGAGCCAGTGAAGAACAGGCCATCGATGCCAGGGTTGGCGGCCAGCGCCACGCCTGTTTCGCGCGCCCCCTGCAGCAGGTTCAGCACGCCTGGCGGCAAGCCGGCGGC
Organism: Pantoea sp. Tr-811; assembly: GCF_011752535.1. Classification (NCBI taxonomy): domain Bacteria; kingdom Pseudomonadati; phylum Pseudomonadota; class Gammaproteobacteria; order Enterobacterales; family Erwiniaceae; genus Pantoea; species Pantoea sp. Tr-811. Next base: position 69,646 of record NZ_VWXJ01000018.1, on the reverse strand, counting down.
AACCCAGCAGTTGACGGTCAGCTCGGCAACCTTGGGGGTCAACTCGCTGGGCTTGAACACGACGCAGTTGCCTGCCAGCAGCGCCGGCACGATATGCCCGTTGGGCAGGTGGCCGGGGAAGTTGTACGGGCCGAACACCGCCACCACACCGTGGGGCTTGTGCCGCAGCACAGCGGTAGCGTCGGCCAGCGGGCCACTTTTCTCACCCGTGCGCTCGCGGTAGGCCTGCACCGAGATCGCCACTTTGTTGACCATGCTGGTCACTTCCGTGGCCGACTCCCACAACGGCTTGCCGGTTTCTTCACCAATGCAGTGGGCCAGCGCCTCGGCATGCTGGCGCAGCTGGTCGGCGAACCGCTCCAGCACGTCGATGCGCGCCTCCAGGCTCAGTTGCGCCCAGGCTGGAAAGGCCTGGCGCGCCGCCTTCACGGCAGCCTCGACCTGGCCGGCATCAGCGCCCTGCCCGGCCCACACCACGGCCTGGCTGACCGGATTGAGCGATTCCAGGGCTTCGCCCTGGCCGGCCTGCCACTGGCCGCCAATGTAATGCGTGGTCATTTACGAGGCCTCCCGGCTGGCCGACAGCGGCACGGCGCGCACGTTGTCGCCAGCGCCCATGCGCAGGCGCTTGGCGGTCAGCGGGTCGACCACCAGGGTGCCCGCGGCCAGGCGCGCTGGCGCTGCGGTGATGCGGCAGTCGTCACGCTTGCGGTTGTGAATGATGTAAGGGGTGGCGTCATCGCCTGGCGTGCCCACGGCCAGCACCAGGGTCTGGCTGTCGCGCACCGCACGGATCTTCGAGGTTTCGCACTCGATGGCCGGGCCTGCGTCGAAGATGTCGACGTAGCCCTGGTAGTTGAAGCCTTCCTGCTTGAGCATCGCCAGCGCAGGCTCGGTGTCGGTGTGCACGCGGCCGATGACATTGCGCGCATCCTCGGACAGGAAGCAGGTGTACAGCGGGAACTTGGGCATCAGCTCGGCGATGAACGACTTGTTGCCCACACCGGTGAGGTAGTCGGCCTGGCTGAACTCCATCTTGAAGAAGTGCCGGCCCAGGCATTCCCAGAACGGCGAGCGGCCGTGCTCGTCGGACATGCCGCGCATCTCGGCGATAATCTTCTTGCCAAACAGCTCGGGGAACTCGGCAATGAACAGCATGCGCGCGCGGGACAGCAGGCGGCCATTGAGCCCGGAGCGGTAGTCGCTGCGCAGGAACAACGAGCACAGCTCGGAGTTGCCGGTCAGGTCGTTGGCCAGGAACAGGGTCGGGATCTCGCGGTAGATGTTCAGTTCCTGCGAGGCGCTGACGGTGAGGCCAACCCGGTAGTTGTACCAGGGCTCGCGCAGGCCGACGGCGCCCGCGATGGCACTGATGCCCACCACCAGCCCTTCGTCGTTTTCCAGCACGAACAAGTAGTCGGTGTCGCCGCGCTCGGCCTCGCCACGGAAGCTTTTCTCGGCCCAGCCAACACGGTGGCCCAGGCGCTGCTCGTTGGCCGGCAAGGTGGTCAGGCCGGTGGTGCCGGTGCTGCGTGCCAATTCGATCAGCGCGGGTAAATCGCTGCTGCGTACGGGACGGACGATCATGCTATCTCCTTGTGCGGCGGCCAATGCCGGCCGCATGACTCTCTATACTCGCCAAGCGCTGTTCCTGGCGCGGCGTGGCTCAGGCAGCGACCAGGCGCACGCTGGCGCCTTCGCCAACCCCCAGGGCATCGGCCGCCTGGCTGCTCAGGATGACCGGCTTGCCCGGCACCCAGTCCAACTCCAGCAGCACGGCGCGGTAATCCTGCAACTGGCCGTTGCACACCAGGTACGGGCGCCCGCCCTTGACCGGGGTGTCGTCCACTTTCACCGGCACCACGCGGCTCTGGGCAATCGAGCGAATACCCGAGGCACGGGCATGCAGGGTTGGCCCGCCATCGAAGATGTCGATGTAGTGCTCGGTCTCGAAGCCTTCGCGCATCAGGATGTCGAACGTGATCTGCGCCCGCGGGTGCACCTGGCCCATGGCCTCCTGGGCCTCGTCGGGCAGCAGTGGCACGTAGATCGGGTAATGCGGCATCAGCTCGGCAAGGAAGGTGCGGCTCTTGAGCCCGCACAGGCGTTCGGCATCGGCGTAGTTGAGGTCGAAGAAGTTGCGGCCGATGGCATCCCAGAACGGCGACTCGCCCTGCTCGTCGCTGAAGCCGACGATTTCGGTCACCACCGAATCGGCAAAGCGCTCGGGGTGCGCCGCCATGAACAGCAGGCGCCCACGCGAGTTGAGCTCGGCCCAGCCGCTGTTGACCAGCTCCGGCAGCACATAGAAGCTGGTGAGCAGGCTGTTGCCGGTGAGGTCATGGCACAGCGACAGCACGTGGATTTTGTTGTGGATCTTCAGCTCGCGCGAGGCGTGCACGAAGGTTTCATTGCGAAAGCTGTAGAACGGCTCGGAATAGCCGGCCGAGGCGACAATGGCCGAGCAGCCAACGAGCTTGCCGGTGTCGCTGTCCTCCAGCACGAAGAAGTAGCTCTCTTCGCCATTGAAGCTGACTTCGGCGGCGAAGGAGGTTTCCGAGGCGGCAATCTTGTCGCCCAGGCGGGCGGCATCGTCCGGCAGCGAGGTGACACCAACGGGGCTGTCGGCAGCCATGCGCTGCACTTCGTTCAGGTCAGCCATTTGCGCGGGGCGCATCACCAGCATGGTGTCACTCCTTTGGAAAAACGGGCCATTCGTGACGGCACGGAAAAACGGCGGGCACGCTGGCGCCCGCACTGGAATTCGGGGTTCACCGGCAGCGCGCCTTGTCCAGGCGCGGCCGGTGAAGGGACCGCAGGCGAATCAGGCCTGGGTCAGTTGCGCCACGGCGCGTTCGAAGCGGTTCAGGCCTTCGTCGATGTCGGCGTCTTCCACCACCAGGCTTGGGGCGAAGCGGACCACATCGGGGCCAGCCTGCAGCACCATCACACCTTCTTTTTCAGCAGCATTGAGCACGTCCTTGGCCTTGCCATGCCAGGCGTCGCTCAGCACACAGCCGATCAGCAGGCCGACGCCACGCACCTGGGTGAACAGGCCATATTGCTGGCCGATCTTTTCCAGGCGGGTTTTGAAGCGCTCGTGCTTGGCCTTGATACCGGCCAGGGTTTCTGGCGTGTTGACCACATCCAGCACTGCGCAGGCAACGGCGCAGCCCAGTGGGTTGCCACCGTAGGTGGTGCCGTGGGTGCCAACTGCCAGGTGCTTGGCCAGCTCGCTGGTGGTCAACATGGCGCCGATCGGGAAGCCGCCGCCCAGGCTCTTGGCGCTGGTGAGGATATCGGGGGTTACGCCGAAGTGCTGGTAGGCGTACAGCGAGCCGGTACGGCCAACGCCGGTTTGCACTTCATCGAAGATCAGCAGGGCGTTGTGCTCGTCACACAGCTTGCGCGCGCCTTCCAGGTAGGCCTTGTCGGCCGGCACCACACCGCTCTCGCCCTGGATCGGCTCGATCACCACGGCGCAGGTCTTGTCGGAAATCTGCGCCTTCAGCGCTTCCAAGTCGTTGTACGGCACATGGCTGATGCCGGTGATCTTCGGGCCGAAGCCGTCGGAATACTTCGGCTGGCCACCGACGCTGACGGTGAACAGGGTACGGCCGTGGAAGCTGTTCACGGTGGCGATGATTTCATGCTTCTCGGGGCCGAAGCGGTCGTGGGCAACGCGGCGGGCCAGCTTGAAGGCGGCCTCGTTGGACTCGGCGCCGGAGTTGCAGAAGAACGCGCGGTCGGCAAAGGTGGCGTCAACCAGCTTGTGGGCCAGGCGCAGGGCCGGCTCGTTGGTGAAGACGTTGGACACGTGCCAGAGGGTGTTGGCCTGTTCGGTCAGGGCCTTGACCAGCGCCGGGTGGCAATGGCCCAGGGCGTTCACCGCGATGCCGCCGGCAAAGTCGATGAGTTCGCGACCGGACTGGTCCCAAACGCGGGAGCCCTCGCCTCGCACAGGAATGAAGGCCGCCGGAGAATAGTTGGGAACCATGACCTGGTCGAAATCGGCACGTTGCACCGGGGCTTGCTCAACGGACATCTGAGTCTCCTGAAGAGGAACGCTGGCCTGGAATTGGCGAGCGATGGGGGGATTGTAAGGACTGATCCACGCCTGTCCTTGCGGCCAAGCGACAACTTGTTACAGCGCAAAACCCAGTTTTACCAAGGCTTTCGGCAATGCGACAAACACTGTCGCAATCGCGCAGTGTACGGGAGAGAGGGGGCTGGGTGAACGGGTGTGCACAAGGATTGAGGGGGATTGGTCAGACGCGGGGGTATGTCGAGATTTTTGTGGCGCCTGGGAGATCGAGCGCCGCTCCCGCGGCGCTTCGCGGGGCAAGCCCGCTCCTACAATGCGCCGCGCGGGCGGCGCTCGGTATCCGCGCCACCATCAATCCCAAGGCATACACCCCGGCCCCAACAGAATCTCAGCCCTTCTCAGCCGGCGCCGAGCTCAACTCGAACGGGCTGCTGCTGCGCCGCTGGTTGCGGTCTTCCCGCGGCGTGGCGCCGAAGAAGTTGCGGTAGGCACTGGAAAAATGCGGCCCCGAGGAGAACCCGCACGACAAGCCGATCTGGATGATCGACTTGCTGGTCTGCATCAGCATCTGCCGCGCCTTGTTCAGCCGCAGCTCCAGGTAATACTGGCTCGGCACGCGGTTCAGGTACTGCTTGAAGATACGCTCCAGTTGCCGGCGCGATACGCACACATGCTGGGCGATCTCGTCGGTGGTCAGCGGCTCCTCGATGTTGGCTTCCATCAACAGCACCGCCTGGGTCAGCTTCGGATGGCTGGAGCCCAGCCGGTTCTGCAACGGAATGCGCTGACGCTCGCCCCCTTCGCGAATCCGCTCGACCACCAGCTCCTCGGACACCGCACCGGCCAGTTCCGCCCCATGGTCACGGGCCAGCACCGCCAGCAACAGGTCGGTGACGGCCATACCGCCACACGCGGTGAGGCGATCACGGTCCCAGTCGAACAGGTGGCTGGTGGCAATCACCTTGGGGAAGCGCTCGGCGAAGTCGTCCTGCCAACGCCAGTGCACCGCCGCACGGTAGCCATCGAGCAGGCCGAGCATCGCCAAGGGATACACGCCGGCGGACAGGCCACCGATCATGCAACCGCTGCGCGCCAGCTGCTTGAGCGCCGCCGCCAGCGACGAACCCACCGCCTGGGGCAGGTCGTCGGCCAGCAGAAACAGCTTGTGGCACCCTTCCAGGCGCCCGCTCCACGGCTCGCCCGGCAAACGCCAGGCGCCCTCCTCGGCCGGCTCTGCCTGCAGGAAAGCCAGCTCGTAGACCACCTCGGGGTGCACGTGCTGGGCCACCTGCAACACTTCCTCCGCCAGCGCCAGGGTCAAAGGCTTGGTGCTTGGCCAGATGAGAAAACCGATTCGCTGGGTGGTCATAGGGTGCGGTCCGAAACCTTGGGATCGTTCGAGTCTGTGGCGCCAGGGCATGCGGCGCTCGCTGCGCAGCATGCCCTACTTTGGTGCAAAGGTGCAGCCTTTTACTTCAGGCTGCCGGAAAGGAACTGCTTGAGCCGTTCCGATTGCGGGTTGGCCAGCACCTCACGCGGGCAGCCGGTTTCCTCCACCAGGCCCTTGTGCAGGAACACCAGCTGGTTCGACACTTCACGGGCAAAGCCCATTTCGTGGGTTACCACGACCATGGTCCGGCCTTCCTGGGCCAAGGCCTGCATGACCTTGAGCACATCACCCACCAGCTCCGGGTCCAATGCCGACGTCGGTTCGTCGAACAGCATAACCTCTGGCTCCATGGCCAGGGCCCGGGCAATTGCCACACGTTGTTGCTCGCCGCCCGACATATGGCCAGGGAAGGCGTCCTTGCGGTGCGCCACGCCCACCTTGTTCAGGTAATGCTCGGCCTTTTCCAGGGCTTCCTTCTTGTTGACGCCCAGCACATGCACCGGTGCCTCGATGATGTTTTCCAGCGCCGTCATGTGCGACCACAGGTTGAAGTGCTGGAACACCATCGACAGCCGCGAACGCATGCGTTGCAGTTGGCGCGGGTCGGCCGCCTTGAGCGCGCCGTCCTTGCCAGGCAGCAACTTGAGTTCTTCGTTGTTGAGCAGAATCTTTCCTGCGTGCGGCTGCTCCAGCAGGTTGATGCAGCGCAGGAAGGTCGACTTGCCCGAACCGCTGGAGCCGATGATGCTGATCACATCGCCCGCCTTGGCCGCCAGGGACACGCCCTTGAGCACTTCATGGCTGCCATAGCGCTTGTGCAGGTCTTGGACTTCGAGTTTGTACATGCTGTCGGTTCTCACAGAGCGTTCAGTGCTTGCGCGGCGCCAGGTAGCCGAGCCAGCGGCGTTCGGCCATCTTGAACAGGCGCACGAGGATGAAGGTCAGGCACAGGTAGAACACGCCCGCCGTGATATAGGCCTCGAAAGGCAGGTAGTACTGGGCGTTGACCGTGCGTGCGGCACCGGTGATGTCGATCAAGGTGACGATCGACGCCAGGCTGGTGGTCTGCAGCATCATGATCACTTCGTTGCTGTACTGCGGCAGTGCCCGGCGCAAGGCCGATGGCAACAGGATGCGGCGGTACATCTTCATGCGCGACATGCCCATGGCCTTGGCCGCCTCGATCTCGCCATGGGGCGTGGCCTTGAGGCTGCCGGCGATGATTTCCGCGGTGTAGGCACTGGTGTTGATGGCAAAGGCCAGGCAGGCGCAGAAGGTTGCGCTGGACAGCCACGGCCAGAAGATACTTTCGCGCACCACCTCGAACTGGGCCAGGCCGTAGTAGATCAGGAACAGCTGCACCAGCATCGGCGTGCCGCGGATGACGTAGGTGTAGAGCCACGCCGACACGTTCACCAGCGGCCGCTTGGACACGCGCATCAGGCCCAGCGGAATGGCCGCCAGCAGGCCGAACAGCAGCGACAGCGCCAGCAGCTTGAGGGTGGTCAGCAGGCCGCCAAGGTACAGCGGCATGGCCTCCCAGACGACGTTGTAGTCGAAGATCATAGTTCAGCCACCTTGACGCCCACCGAGTAGCGGCGTTCCAGATACTTCAGCGCCAGCAGCGAGATACTGGTCAGCACCAGGTACAGCGCGGCCACTGCCAGGAAGAAGGTGAAGGGTTCGCGGGTGGCGTCGGCGGCCTGCTTGGCCTTGAACATCATGTCCTGCAGGCCGACCACCGAAATCAGTGCCGTGGCCTTGGTCAACACCAGCCAGTTGTTGGTGAAGCCCGGGATGGCCAGGCGAATCATCTGCGGCACCTGGATGCGGAAGAACACCTGGCGCGCGCTCATGCCATAGGCCACGCCGGCTTCGGCCTGGCCCTTGGGAATACCGAGGAACGCACCGCGGAAGGTTTCCGACAGGTACGCGCCGAAAATGAAGCCCAGCGTGCCGATACCGGCCACCAGCGGGTTCAGGTCGATGTAGTCGTCATAGCCGAGCAGCGGTGCCACCCGGTTGATGAGGTCCTGGCCGCCGTAGAAGATCAGCAGGATCAGGACCAGGTCGGGGATGCCACGAATCACCGTGGAATACAGATCCCCCAGCCAGGCCAGCCAGCGCACCGGCGACAAGCGCAGCGCCACGCCGATCAGGCCGAGGACAATGGCCAGGGCCATCGACGACAGGGCGAGCTGCAGCGTCAGCCACGCCCCGTCGAGGATGACTGCCCCATAGCCTTTCAACATGATTGGGATTCCTCAGGGCTTGGGAATGAAAAATGGTGCAAACCTCAGAGCTTCTGCTGTTTGCACCATTGCACAGGTGAAACTCGACGTCTTAGTTCGAGTCTGGACCGTAGATGTCGAAGTTGAAGTACTTCTTCTCGATTTCTTTGTACTTGCCGTTGGCGCGGATGGCGTCGATGGCCTTGTTGATGCGCTCGCGGTTGGCGTCGTCGCCCTTGCGCACGGCAATGCCAACGCCGTCACCGAAGTACTTCACGTCGGTGAACGATGGGCCAACGAAGGCGAAGCCCTTGCCGGCGTCGGTTTTCAGGAAACCGTCTTCGAGCAGGGTGGCGTCGGCCACGGTGCCGTCCAGGCGGCCGGCGGCGACATCCAGGTAGATTTCGTTCTGGGTGCCGTAGGGAACGACGGTGGCGCCTTTGGGTGCCAGCACTTCCTTGGCGAAACGGTCGTGGATCGAACCGCGCTGCACACCGATCTTCTTGCCCTTGAGTTCGTCGAGGCTTGCGCTGACGGCGGTACCTTCCTTCATCACCAGGCGCGCCGGGGTCAGGTAGTAGCGCTTGGTGAAGTCGACCGACTTCTTGCGGTCGTCGGTGATCGACATGGACGACAGGATGGCGTCGATCTTGCGCACTTTCAGTGCCGGGATCAGGCCGTCGAACTCCTGCTCCACCCAGGTACACTTGGCCTTCATCTCTTCACACAGGGCATTGCCGATGTCGTAGTCGAAACCGGCGATGCTGCCGTCCGGCTGCTTGAAGGCGAAGGGTGGGTAAGCGGCTTCGATGCCGATTTTCAACGGCTTTTCATCGGCCTGGGATACCAGGGAAAACACGGAAAGCGCCAGGGCGCCAAGCAGTGCGAGCTTCTTCATCAGGTAACTCCATCGGTACGGGGCAATACGAGGCAGGGGTAACAGCTGCCCGATATGCGAATGGGTACAACGCGAGCCGCGCAGGTTCGACCAAGGTCGCAGACCACGAGCGAGTGAGTGGCATTTTAACGACAGCCCGGTAGTCGATATTTCTTCAAAGCGACAACTACTTACAGAAGCGCTTGAAATCGCGGCGGGCGATGTTGACAGCTTTTGCAAAACATGCAAGAGCTCAAGGGAAATAACCTATAGACCTAGCAATTAGCGGGCCTATTATTGGCAAAGCCTTGTAATCCGGCAAGTGTAGCGTGCCGCCTTACAAGAAAAGGTGAAAAATCGCACTACAATGGCGCAGAACTGTTTCCTTGCGCCCCGACCTTGTGCGTAATCGGTGACAGAACAGTTACCGATGAATGTCGGGTAACAGCCAAGCGCCGCGCGTGACGCATCGCGAGCGTCGCTCGCTTCTACCAGCCCTGCACAATCCCGGTAGGAGCGAGCAACGCTCGCGATGCGCCGCACGCGGCGCTCATTTGCGCAGCGATCAGGCCGAAGCCAGGTGCATCGCCTTGTGGGTGTCGATCAGGTGCTGCACCACCCCTGGGTCGGCCAGGGTCGAGATATCACCCAATGCATCGTACTCGGCCGTGGCGATCTTGCGCAGGATCCGCCGCATGATCTTGCCCGAGCGGGTTTTCGGCAGCCCCGGCGCCCACTGGATCACATCCGGCGAAGCAATCGGGCCGATCTCCTTGCGCACCCAGTTCTTCAACTCAAGGCGCAGTTGCTCGCTCGGCTCGGTGCCGGCATTGAGGGTGACGTACACATAGATACCCTGCCCCTTGATGTCGTGCGGCACACCCACCACGGCCGCCTCGGCCACCTTCGCGTGGGCGACCATGGCGCTCTCGATCTCGGCGGTCCCCATGCGGTGGCCCGACACGTTCAGCACGTCATCCACACGGCCAGTGATCCAGTAGTAGCCGTCTTCGTCGCGGCGCGCACCGTCGCCGGTGAAGTACATGCCACGGAAGGTCTTGAAGTAGGTGTCGACGAAACGGTCGTGGTCGCCGTACAGCGAACGCGACTGGCCTGGCCAGGAGTCGAGGATCACCAGGTTGCCCTCGGCGGCCCCTTCGATCAGGTTACCCAGGTTGTCCACCAGCGCAGGCACCACGCCGAAGAACGGGCGGGTCGCCGAGCCTGGCTTGAGCCCGGTTGCGCCCGGCAGCGGGCTGATCAGGATGCCGCCGGTTTCGGTCTGCCACCAGGTGTCGACGATCGGGCAGCGTTCCTTGCCCACGGTCTTGTAGTACCAGTTCCACGCCTCCGGGTTGATCGGCTCGCCCACCGAACCCAGCAGGCGCAGGCTGGAGCCGTCGGCGCCTGCAACAGCAGCTTGGCCTTCGGCCATCATCGCGCGGATGGCAGTGGGCGCGGTATAGAGGATATTGACCTTGTGCTTGTCGACGATTTTCGACACGCGGGTGATGTCCGGGTAGTTCGGCACGCCTTCGAACAGCACGGTGGTGGCGCCATTGGCCAGCGGGCCGTAGACGATGTAGCTGTGGCCGGTGACCCAACCAACGTCGGCGGTGCACCAGTACACCTCGCCCGGGCGGTAGTCGAAGACGCGCTCATGGGTCAGCGCGGCGTACACCAGGTAGCCGCCGGTGGTGTGCAGCACGCCCTTGGGCTTGCCGGTGGAGCCGGAGGTATAAAGGATGAACAGCGCCTCTTCGGCGCCCATTTCCTTCGGCGCGCAGTGGCTGGAAGCAACCTTCATCAGGTCTTCGTACCAGATGTCGCGGTGCTGGTGCCAGGCGATGTCGCCACCGGTGCGCTTGCACACGATGATCTTCTGCACGCTGTTGGTTTCCGGGTTGGTCAGCGCCAGGTCGACGTTGGCCTTCAGCGGGGTACGGCGCCCGCCTCGCACGCCCTCGTCGGCGGTGATCACCACCTTGGACTTGCAGTCGATGATGCGCCCGGCCAGGGCTTCGGGCGAGAAGCCGCCGAACACCACCGAATGGATCGCGCCGATGCGCGCACAGGCCAGCATGGCCACCACGGCTTCGGGAATCATCGGCATGTAGATGGTGACCACGTCGCCACGGTGCACGTCCTGGCCACGCAGGGCGTTGGCGAACTTGCAAACCTGCTCGTGCAGCTCGCGGTAGGTGATATTGCGGTGTTCGGAAGGGTCATCGCCTTCCCAGATGATGGCCAACTGGTCGCCACGTTCTTCCAGGTGACGGTCCAGGCAGTTGGAGGACACGTTCAGGGTGCCGTCCGCGAACCACTTGATGTCGACGTGGTGGTCGTCGAAGGACGTCTGCTTGACCTTGGTGAATGGCTTGATCCAGTCGATGCGCTGGGCCTGCTCGCGCCAGAAGCCGTCCGGGTTGATCACCGATTGCTGGTACATGGCCTTGTAGGTGGCCTCGTCGGTCAGGGTAGTGGCCGCAACCTCGGGACGAACGGGATACAGTGGAGCCGCACTCATCTGTGTTACCTCGGTGTAATAGTTGTTTTTGTATGGAACCGTTTGTAACTGTACCAGAGCGGCAAAAGCCATTCGACGATGGTAGTAGCGCGCGGGGCAAATCTTCACGCAACACACGGCAAAGGCTCTAGCCCGCAGCCGGCGGCCTGGCGAAGGAAAAAGGCAGGGGATTTTGCCGGGGGATTGTTACAGATTCTGGCAAAAGGCGAAAAAACTTTATCAAAACGCAGTCTGTTTCCTTTAGTTGCCCAGGCATAAGATTCACCTCGCCAGCAACGGCAAGGCGATTAACCACTGGAAACAGCCCCCACGAAGGCAAACGTTAATCCCCCTCTTATTTGGCTAGTTGAACTGAAGCTGTACCCGCGGCGCCACAAGCGCCGCGTGCCCCCTCACGACCTTAGACAGGTAAATAGAAAATGAAAGCTTTACTGGTATTGGTACTTGGCGGTCTTTGCAGCGCGGCCATGGCCGCCGAGGCAAACGATGTCGAGCAGATTCCGGTTGAACAGTACAGTTACTCGCAGCACCTGGACATCGCCCGCGTCATTTCCATGAGCGAAGTGCCCAATGTCTGCGAAGTGGTGCCAGCGCGCATGACCTATGAAGACTCCAAGGGTCAGAAGCACATTCTCGAATACCGCGTGATGGGGAACGGCTGCTCCAACGGTTGAGCCCAGTGAACGGGGCCCCCGTGGCCCCATTCGCAATGGCAAGCCCGCCCCTACGCAATGGCGTCGCGCTGCACCTGTAGGAGCGGGCTTGCCCCGCGAAGAAGTTCACACCCAACTAACAATTTAAAAACAACCTTACTTAATCCGCCGACTTGCCCAGGGAATAATCCCGCAACTTGTTGGCAATGGTAGTATGCGAAACCCCTAATCTTTTCCCCAAGGCCCGGCTACTTGGAAACTCGCCCATCAGGCTTTCCAACACCGCCTTTTCAAAACGCCCAACAATCTGCGCCAGGTCACCGTCCAGGGAAAACTCGCCCAACGGTTGCCGCACGCCATAATCCGGCAGGCGTATATGTTCGCTTTTCACCACCCCGCCTTCGCATAAAGAAACGGCCTGGAACAATACGTTTTCCAGTTGCCGTACATTGCCCGGCCAATGGTAGTGGCCAAGTTTGTCCATCGCCGCCGGCGCCAGGCGCGGCAGGGCGCAGCCGATTTGCCGGCTGGCCTGGTCAAGAAAGTGCTGCACCAGGCCTTCAAGGCCGTCCATGCACTCACGCAGCGGCGGTATGTGCAACGACAGCACGTTGAGCCGGTGGTACAGGTCCTGGCGAAACTCGCCATGGGCGCAGAGCTCGGACAGGTCCACCTGGGTGGCGCAGATCACCCGCACATCCAGGTACACCTCTTCATCGCTGCCTACACGGCGAAAGCACCCGTCCTGCAGGAAGCGCAGCAATTTCACCTGCAGGCGCGGGCTCATCTCCCCCACCCCATCGAGGAACAGCGTGCCACCGGCAGTCAGCTCCAGCAGCCCCAGCTTGCCCTCGGCACGCGCGCCCTCGAAGGCACCGGGGCCATAGCCGAACAGTTCGGTTTCCGCCATCGACTCCGGCAGGCCGGCGCAATTGAGTGCCATCAGCGGCGCCTGGCCACGGGGGCTGGCCAGGTGGCAGGCGCGGGCCAACAGCTCCTTGCCAGTGCCGGTTTCGCCCTCGATCAGCAAGGGCGCATCCAGCGGCGCCATCCGCCGTGCCTCGCGCACCACCGCAGCCATCACCCGCGAGCTTTGGAAGATGCTGTCGAAGCCGCGCAGCTCCTGCTTGCGCACGTTGTAGATACGCTCACCGATACGGTCGGCTCGGTGCAAGGTCAGTACGGCGCCGGCCAGGGCTTCGCTGTCGTCATGCTCGGATTGCAAGGGCGCGATGTCGGCCAGGAACACATCGCCCTTGACCTTGATGCGCAGGCCGTTGATGCGTGACTTGTTGGCCCGCACCAGCTCCGGCAGGTCGAAGTCTTCCACGTAGCGCGCCAGCGGCATGCCCGGCACTTCATCCACCCGCACCCCGAGCAGCTGCGCAGCGGTGCGGTTGGCGGCAACGATGCTGCCGCCCATGTCGATCGACAGCACCGGAAAGTCCAGTGCGCCGAGCAAGGCGTTCAGTTCCATGTGCCGGCGTTCGCTGGGCATCAGCCCTACCCGCTTGACGCCAAACACCCCGGCAATCGCCTCGAACTTGGGCCGCAGCGCCTGGAACTGCAGGTTGATCAGGTTCGGGCAGTGCAGGTAGATGGCGTTGCCATGGTCGCCGCCGACTTCGCCGCGCAGCACGTTGATGCCGTACTCCACCAGCAAGTTGAGGATGTCGCGAAGAATGCCGATGCGGTTCTGGCAGTGCACTTTGATGCGCATGGAAGCTCTCGAAGCGGCGAAGTTTTTCAACTATCCGCAGAAAAGTCGTAAAGATAAGCTGACAAAAACACAGGTTTTGCCCGCCTGACGAGGCGAATTTTCCGATACCCGGCCGCTTTTGTAAAATTATCGTTACAAAAATACCGAAATCAAGCACCCGGCTACCCTGTCACCCCCGTGCAAATGCTCCCGTGAAGGGCTATTTCTGATGCATGTCGTGGACATAACAAGAAAGCCCTCACCAGGAGAGCCACATGAAACAGACGCAGTACGTGGCACGCGAGCCCGATGCGCATGGTTTTATCGACTACCCGCAGCAAGAGCATGCGGTGTGGAACACGCTGATTACCCGCCAGCTGAAGGTCATCGAAGGCCGTGCGTGCCAGGAATACCTCGACGGCATCGACCAGCTCAAGCTGCCCCATGACCGCATCCCGCAGCTGGGCGAGGTGAACAAGGTGCTGGGCGCAACCACCGGCTGGCAAGTCGCCCGGGTGCCGGCGCTGATCCCCTTCCAAACCTTCTTCGAACTGCTCGCCAGCAAGCGCTTCCCGGTGGCGACGTTCATCCGCACCCCAGAAGAACTGGACTACCTGCAGGAACCGGACATCTTCCACGAGATCTTCGGCCACTGCCCACTGCTGACCAACCCGTTCTTCGCCGAATTCACCCACACCTATGGCAAGCTCGGCCTAGCCGCGACCAAGGAACAACGGGTGTATCTGGCGCGTCTGTACTGGATGACCATCGAGTTCGGCCTGATGGAAACCGCCCAGGGACGCAAGATCTACGGCGGCGGCATCCTCTCCTCGCCGAAGGAAACCGTCTACAGCCTGTCGGCCGCGCCTGAGCACCAGGCCTTCGACCCGGTCGAGGCCATGCGCACGCCGTACCGCATCGACATCCTGCAGCCGGTGTACTTCGTGCTGCCGAACATGAAGCGCCTGTTCGACCTGGCCCACGAAGACATCATGGCCATGGTCCACCAGGCCATGCAGCTGGGGCTGCACGCACCGAAATTTCCACCCAAGGCCGCTGCCTGAGCACCTTGCCGATAACAACTCGAACGGGAAAACCCACCATGAATGCCTTGAACCAAGCCCACTGCGAAGCCTGCCGCGCCGACGCGCCGAAAGTCACCGACGATGAACTGGCCGAGCTGATCCGCGAAATCCCGGACTGGAACATCGAAGTCCGCGACGGCCATATGGAGCTTGAGCGCGTGTTCCTGTTCAAGAACTTCAAGCATGCCCTGGCATTCACCAACGCCATCGGTGAAATCGCCGAGGCCGAAGGCCATCACCCTGGCTTGCTGACCGAATGGGGCAAGGTCACCGTGACCTGGTGGAGCCACTCGATCAAGGGCCTGCACCGCAACGATTTCATCATGTGCGCACGTACCGACAAGGTGGCCGAGGGCGCTGAAGGGCGCAAGTAACTGCATTGCCTGAGCGCACGCATCGCGAGCTGTGCTCGCTCCTACCGGGGGTGTGCGACCCTTTCGTAGGAGCGAGCAAAGCTCGCGATGCACCGCGCATGCGGTGCCTCTATGCGTCCGGTATCCGCCCGCAAAACCGACAGGCGACCGGGAAAAAATACAAACTGTCATCCAGACTTGTGTATCCTGCCCGAGCTTTTCGAAGCCCCGAACGCGCCTGGCGCAGACTTTTCACTCACACTTGCGAGGAACGACGAGATGCATGAAATCCCGAATCTTCCCTTCCCAAGCCTGAACCCAGAAGAGCCAACCGTTGCTGCCCACTCCGAACCGACGCCTGGCGTCGAGGATGGCGACGATCAATCCAGCGCTGACCAGGAATAACTGCGCAATCCCTGCGACTGTGTGAAAACGGCTGACCTGCGGGCCACCGCCGTCATCGCGTTTTCACACCGTCCCGATCAGCGCCTGCGCAACAACCTGCTACCACCTGCGCGGCTCAGCCCTCGACAGACTCATGCCTCCACACATCGAGAGGTTGAGCCATGTCACCCAGCACAGACCCCACCCCACTGTTGGCCCGAATAAAGGCCCTGGACATCGAAAGCGTGCGCCTGCATAGCGCAGTGTCCGGCCCGCTAACCCTGCAAACCTCGCTCAGCCGGCATTTTGACCAAGCGCTGGGGTTGGACGCCCTGTTCCCCACCGACCTGCGCGATCACACCCTGCGCCAGCAACTGACTGACGCCTTTGCCAGCGAAGCGGCGCGCGAGCATTTCAACCGTATTCTGCAGCGCCCCGTCGATAGCCTGGCGCCCCCAGAACTGGTGGCACGCCTGCACGCCAAGCTGGCCAGTACCGTCATCGCCGCTGCCGACAGCACATTGATCGCAGGGCTGGCCGAAGGCCCCACCCTCACCCAGCCCTATGCCAGCTGCAGCCTTGCCCAGTCACTCTGGGCCCGCCAGGCCTGCGCAAGCCGCCGCGACTGCTTCCTGGCCGCTGCCATATTGCTGTACCCGCGCCTGCCCCTGGTCGAGCTACCGCCCCGGGCACCGGCCTCCCCCCTGGCACTGGACGACTACCTGACACTGCCAACGCTGGTCGCCCACCTGTTGCCTGCCGCCCACGACGAACACCAGGCCGTGCGGCTGTTCAACACCCTGGGCGCAGATGCCTACGCACAAGGCACGCGCTATCGCCGGCCGACCACGCGGGAGCGGCAGGCAGGCGCGACGCCCAACCAGCACGGCAAGGTGTTGCTGCCGGGCGCGGCATTGAACGCGCCAGCGACCCAGGCGCTCGATGCCCTGCTGCAGGGGGCTGCGTTCAGCCAATGGGCCAAGCAATTGGCCGACGCCGCAGAATGGGCGGCCGGGTCGGACGTGCGCGCCCTGGCCGAACAGGCGTTGATCGATGTGCTCTACCCGCCCGAAGCGCGCCAGCCAGGGTTCATCAAGGACTTCGACCTGTTCAGCCCCGAGCATGCCGGCTTGGCGATCGAGGACATCCGCCTCGACCTGCTCAACAGCCTCCAGGCCAGCCTCGATTGCACCCCCGCGTTGGCGGCACTGGCCGGCGAGCTGCTGATGCGCCGTTTCGCCCCCGAGCTGCTACTGGCTGATTGCCCAGCCGACTTCACCCTCGAACCCGATCTGCGCTGGATGGCAATCCACCAAGGTGCGCTGATTGTGCAGGCGCGCCAGCAGCCAATGACCTTCGACAACGCAGAGCAAGTGCTGTACTCACTACCCGCAACCGATGACCCGGTTCCCGAGCAGGCTCTGCGCCAGGCCCTTGGCGTATGGGCGCCGCTGCGTGGCGGGTTCGAGCAGCCCCCGCCCTGGTCGGACCAGCAATGGCAACTGGCCCTGCACCGCTACCTGGCAATCAGGGATGTGGTGAGCCTGGACGACCTGCCCGACCGCTTCGAAGAAGCCCGCCGCCAACTGCTCCAGGTCCGCATCGACCCCGACTCGCGCGATGTGGACAACCACCTGCACCTGCTCAGGTACCTCGACCACGGCGCCGGCTACGCTCACATCGACCGGCTGCCAGACCCAAGCGCCTGGTACGAGTCGGCATTCAGCACCTGGGAAGCACGCGCCATCACCGTCTACCAAACCACCCTGCAGCGCTGCCTGAGCCACTTGCCGCAGGACCTGCACGAGCAACTGCGCGATACCGCCTGGGCAGCCTACGCGGTAACCTGGCCCGTCTACATCGGCGCGCACGGGCGACCAGACTATGGCTCCAGCCCCGAAGCCGACTGGCGGCAGCAGACGGCCACCCAAGGCTTGGTAATCCATGCCGGCGACACGCTCTACGAGCTGTTCCCGGAACGCATGGCATGGCGAACCCACACCGTTGCCGATACCTCGCCACAGGGCCTGGCCGAGCGACTGACACTGCACTACAGCGACTACAACCAAACAGCACTGCCCTGGCTGGCCGCAGACTTTCCCCGCCTGCACCCCATTGGCGAAGCCCCCACGCAAGACCGCCTCGGCGCCCTTGCCCGGTTTTACGCCAGCGCCATCGCCCTGGGCAACCGCGAGCTGCTGCATGCCCTGGGCAAAGGTGCCACCCCGCATGAGCAATTCCTCGCTGAACGCCAGTCGGTCAGCCTCTGGCGCTACCTGCAGCGCGTGTTCGCCAACCTGGTTCCCGGCCTTGACTGCATAGCGCCAGACAGTGAAATCGATGCCGCAGCGTGCATCATGGATATCGCCACCTTGAAAGGGTCGGTCATTTCGCTGGGCGGGCGCAAGTTCAAGGCATTGGCCAGGCTGCCCGGCGTCCTCGGCCAAAGCGCCGCCAGCTCGCGCCTGAGTGCCATTCGCGCCGCCCGGCGCTGGAGCAACGTACCGGTACCGACGAGTTTCAACGCGCCGCCCACAAGCCCCAGGCGCTGGCACAGCGCGCCTGAATTGGCCCAGGTAACGCCACAGGCCGGGGAACTGACGGTGCAGCGCAAGGCACTGCCGGGCCAGACGCCCGATGCCCTGCTGCTCGAACGGATACCCGGCGATGAAGCATCAGCGGCCTGGAACCTGCCTGGGTCGTCCACGCTGATTCCCCGTGACGACCATACGCTGGACATGATCGTGCAGGGCGCGGCCTATCGCCTCCCGTCTGCGAACAGCACCGGGCTGGCACGCCGCCTGGCCCATGAACCGCTGCTGGGCCAGTCCGCCACCGTGGTGCCGGTGCCCTACCCCGACCAACAAGCACGCATCGCCTTGAGCTTTTCACCGCCACCCCATGATGCTGGCACGCCGCGCTTCGGGCAAAAGGTCAGCCAGGCCTTCCAGACCATTCGAATCGAACCGGCACCGATACGCTACAGGCCACAGAACACGCGCTTCGATACCTGGGCGCAGGTGATGGTGCGCGAAGGCAAGGTACTGGTTCACGCGCCTGGCACCCCCAAAGGCGTGAAGCCCTTGCCAGTCGAGCAGGCCCAGTTGCGCCTGGGTATCCTCTCCCCGCCTGTTTACCACCGGCACATCGTGGTCGACCCATCGCCTGAACTGCGTTTCGGCCTACCGCTAGACATGCCAGCCGAGTACGTCAGGACAGTCACCGAGCACTGCCCGCCAGTGCGCCTGGGCGGGCTGGCACGCACCATCCCGGATCGCCGCACCCTGCGCGGTGCGCTAATCGATTGGCAAGATGAGCAGTGGCTGGTGGTCGAGGCCGACCTGGGGGTGTTCTATGGCGCGCCTTACCAGCCCTGGGCGTGGCAAGTGCGCTTGCTGGACGCCCCAGCACAGCCGCACAGGCTGCCACAACCACCCCGGGCGCTTCGCCGCAGGCTGCAGAGGATTACCGACGAGCACGCCATCGAGAAATACCTGGAGATCAGCGAAACCTACCGCATCGTGGCCGAGCACCCTGACTTGCAGCGCGATATCGACAACTTGGCCCAGTTGCTGCGCGACTGGATCGCCCAGCGGCGGGCATTCGCCCCCTACCTACCCTCGGAGTACCAAGCGTTTTTCGACTCCGTGCAAGAGGAACTGATCCCGGATTACGCAGCCAACATCCTGACCCAGAACTCGGCCCAGGACGCCCTGGCCGGGCTTGCCAGGCGGGGCGTGATCGGCTTGAACAAGGAGATCATCCCGCACTGGTTGCAATTCAACGACGCCAGCCCCCCGGCGCGCCAGCGGGTACTGGAAATTCTCGACCACTTGCTACCGGCCCAAGGCAGCCGCTCGGCCTACACCCCCATGGCCGGGCTGGAGCGACTCGATGACGGCGCCCTTCAGGCCCTGCGCCAGCATCTTTACCCCGCCAACCTGGCCTTCGCCAGCGTCACCCTGAAGGACCAGAGCCGCGTGGTGTTCTTCGCCTTGTCCGGCACGCCTGGCAGGCGCGCATTGGAAGTCGTGCCCGAGGCCAACGCCTCTGGCGCCGTGCGCTATATCGATGCACGCCAGCAGAACGTGGGGCGGCCATCAGACCCTCGGTTCAGCGAGCTGACCACCCTGCGCCGTGCGGACTTCCTGTCGATACGCCACCACCAGCGCCACCTCGATGCCGAACGGCATATTGCGGCCGCGCTGAACCGCAGCCTGCTTGAGCGCCGCGACGAGGTGCAGCGCATCGAGGTATTCACCCTGCTCGATGCCTGCCGCTCGTGTGGGGGCTTCGTCCTGCCGCGCTTGCGGCTGGATTACCCACACGCCAGCTTCAGTGTGACCTGGATGCTTGAGTACCCGGTTTGACCCCTGGCTGAAAAGGTTCACCCGCAAACGGCCATGCTGTGGTTAAGATGGCGGCTCTTACCGCCAGCCTTACCGCAGCAATGGACCCCGCAATGCCAGCACGCACGCCCACCAACCTTGCCATCACCGGGCAAGTCGTCTCCATCGTCCTGTTCACCTTCATCGGCTACCTGAACATCGGCATTCCCCTGGCCGTACTGCCCGGCTACGTGCACAACGACCTGGGCTTCAGCGCCGTGATCGCGGGGCTGGTGATCAGCGTGCAGTACCTGGCCACCCTGCTCAGCCGCCCCACTGCCAGCCGCATCATCGACAACCTCGGCAGCAAGAAGGCCGTGATGTATGGCCTGCTCGGCTGCGGCCTGAGCGGCGTGTTCATGCTGGCCTGCGCCTTCCTCACCCACCTGCCCTGGGTCAGCCTGGCCTGCTTGCTGGTCGGCCGGCTGGTGCTGGGCAGTGCCGAGAGCCTGGTCGGCTCCGGCTCGATCGGCTGGGGCATCGGCCGAGTCGGTGCCGAGCACACGGCCAAGGTCATTTCCTGGAACGGCATCGCCAGCTATGGCGCACTGGCCATTGGCGCCCCGCTGGGGGTGCTGATGGTCAAGGGCCTGGGGCTGTGGAGCATGGGCGTGAGCATCCTGGCGCTGTGTGGCCTGGGGTTGCTGCTGGCCTGGCCGAAACGGGCGGCGCCCATCGTCAGCGGCAAGCGCCTGCCGTTCATGCAGGTACTGGGCAAGGTGTTCCCGCACGGGTCGGGGCTGGCCCTGGGCTCCATCGGCTTCGGCACCATCGCCACCTTCATCACCCTGTACTACGCCAGCCGCGGCTGGGCGAACGCAGCGCTGACCCTGAGCCTGTTCGGCGCCAGCTTCATTTGTGCACGCCTGTTGTTCGGCAACCTGATCAACCGCATTGGCGGGTTCCGCGTGGCGATTGCCTGCCTGTCGGTGGAAACCGTGGGGCTGCTGATGCTGTGGCTGGCGCCCAATGCCGAACTGGCCCTGGCGGGCGCGGCGCTGAGCGGGTTCGGGTTCTCGTTGGTGTTCCCGGCGCTGGGGGTGGAGGCGGTGAACCAGGTATCGGCGGCCAACCGCGGGGCGGCGGTGGGGGCGTACTCGCTGTTCATCGACTTGTCGCTGGGGATCACCGGGCCGCTGGTGGGGGCGGTGGCATCGGGGTTTGGGTTTGCCTCGATGTTTCTGTTCGCGGCAGCGGCGGCGTGTTGTGGGTTGGGGTTGAGCCTGTACCTGTATCGGCAGGCTAAGCACCGGCGCAGGCCAACCGAATGATGCGCGGGCTGCACCGGCCTCATCGCGAGCGTTGCTCGCTCCTACGGGGGACTGCGTAACCCTGGTAGGAGCGAAGCTCGCGATAGGGCTTCAGCGCCTGGCGTACTGCAACACCACTTCCAACGGATGGCGCATCTGCCGTTCGGTCATGCGCTTGACCTGGCTGCGGCAGGAATAACCGGTCGCCAACGCCTCACCTTCCTTGTCCAGCTTGGTGGCCCACGACTGCTCGAAGATGGTCCGCGAAGTCGCCTGGTTGCGCGCCTCATGCCCGTAGGTTCCGGACATGCCGCAGCACCCGGTCGCCTCGGTCACCAGCTTCAGGCCCAGGCGAGCGAACACCTGCTCCCACTGCTTGGTGCTGGCCGGCACGTTGGTCTTCTCGGTGCAGTGGGCCATCAGGCGGAAGCTGCCCGATGCAGCAGCAGCCTGCTCGGGCAGCACATTCATCAGCCACTCCTGGGGCAACTGCACCTGTGGGCAGCCTTCCAGGCCCGGTACCTTCTGGTACTCCTGGCGGTACACCAGGGTCATTGCCGGGTCCAGGCCCACCAGCGGCACGCCGCAGTCGGCCAGGGCCTTGAGCTGGGTAGCGTTGCGAATCGCCGCCTTGGCGAAGGCGCCGAGGAAGCCCTGCACGTGCAGCGGCTTGCCGTTGGCGCTGTAGGGGGCGAGGAACACCCGATGGCCCAGGCGATGGGCCAGCTCGATGAACGCCGCCAACAGCGGCGTCTCGAAGTAGCGGGTAAACGCATCCTGCACCAGCACGATACTGCGCTCGCGCTGGGCCGGGGTCAGCTCGCGCAGGGCCGGCACGCTGGCCACGCCGACGCGGCAGCGGGTCAGGGTGGACTGGAAGTTGAAGCGGCTGATCAGCGGGCTGTCGACCATGCCGACCTTGTCGGCCAGCAACCGGCTGACCCACTTCGAGCCCATCACCGCGTTGTACAGCCCCGGCGCATGGGCCAGGTACGGGATGGTGAACTCCAGCGAGCCAATCAGGTAATCGCGCAGCGGGCGCTGGTAACGGCCGTGGTACAGCTCCAGGAAGCGCGAGCGGAAGTCCGGCACGTTGACCTTGATCGGGCACTGCCCGGCGCACGACTTGCACGCCAGGCAGCCGGCCATGGCGTCGTACACTTCATGGGAGAAATCTTCCTGGCCCTGGCTGCGCGCCCGGTTGTTGCGCAGCCGCGCCGGCAGGCCCTTGAGCCACGACACCTTGTTGCGCGCCGCCGCCAGCACGTCGATATTGGCTTCACCCTGCAGGCGCAGCCATTCGCGCATCAGCGAGGCACGGCCCTTGGGCGAATGCTGGCGCTCGCGGGTGGCCTTCCACGACGGGCACATGGCGTCGTTGGGGTCGTAGTTGTAGCAGGCGCCGTTGCCGTTGCAGTGCACGGCGCTGGGGAAGTCCTGCCACACGCGCTCATCGATGGTGCGGTCGAGGTCGCCGCGCAGGGTCACCCCATCGACCTTGGTCAGGCCTTCGGCGCTGTCTGGCGGGGTGCAGATCTTGCCGGGGTTGAGCTGGTTGTGGGGGTCGAAGGCGCCCTTGAGGCGCTGCAATGCCGGGTACAGCTCACCGAAGTACTCCGGCACGTACTCCGAACGCAGGCCCTTGCCGTGCTCACCCCACAGCAGGCCGCCGTAGCTTTTGGTCAGCGCCGCCACGGCGTCGGAAATCGGCTTGACCAACGCGGCCTGGGCCGGGTCTTTCATGTCCAGCGCCGGGCGCACGTGCAGCACACCGGCATCGACGTGGCCGAACATGCCGTAGGCCAGGCCATAACCGTCGAGCAGCGCGCGGAAGTCGGCGATGTAGTCGGCCAACTGTTCAGGCGGCACGGCGGTGTCTTCGACGAACGGCTGCGGGCGCACTTCACCCTCGACGTTGCCCAGCAGGCCCACCGAGCGCTTGCGCATGGTGTAGACGCGGGTCACCGCCTCGGCGCCCTCGGCCAGGGTGTGGCCCAGGCGCTCGACGCTGGTGTCGCGTTGCAGGTGATCGATGAACCCCTGCACCCGCGCATTGACCTCGGCTGGCTCGTCACCACAGAACTCCACCAGGTTGATGCCCAGGGTCGGGCGCTCGGGGTCGGCCGGGAAGTATTCGGCCACGCTGTGCCAGACGATGTCTTTCATCGCCAGCATCAGCACCTTGGAGTCCACCGTCTCGATCGACAGTGGCTTGAGCGCCATCAGTGCGTTGGCATCGCGCAGGGCATCCATGAAGCTGGTGTAGCGCACGTTGACCAGCACCGCGTACTTCGGAATCGGCAGCACATTGAGCTTGGCCTCGACCACGTAGCCCAGCGAGCCTTCGGCGCCGCACAGCACGCTGTTGAGGTTGAAGCGGCCCTGCTCGTCGCGCAGGTGCGCCAGGTCGTAGCCGGTCAGGCAGCGGTTGAGCTTGGGAAAGGTGCTTTCGATCAGCTCGGCCTGGGTTTCCTGAATCTCCCGGGCCATGCGGTACACCTCACCCACCCGGCCAGGGGCGGCGCAGGCCTGCTCCAGCGCGGCATCGTCCACCGGCAGGCTGTGCAGGCGCTCGCCACCGAGCAGCACGCTGTGCAGCTCCAGCACGTGGTCGCGGGTTTTGCCGTAGGTGCAGCTGCCCTGGCCACTGGCGTCGGTGTTGATCATCCCGCCAACGGTGGCGCGGTTGGAGGTGGACAGCTCGGGGGCGAAGAACAGGCCATGGGGCTTGAGCGCGGCGTTGAGCTGGTCCTTGACGGTACCGGCCTGCACACGCACCCAGCGCTCCTCGACGTTGATTTCGAGGATCTTGTTCATGTGCCGCGACAGGTCGACGACGATACCGTCGGTCAGCGACTGGCCATTGGTGCCGGTGCCGCCGCCGCGGGGGGTCAGCTTGACCGCCTTGAAGCGGGGCTCGCCCATCAGCGTGGCGACCCGCGCCACATCGTCGGCGTCCAGCGGGAACACTGCGGCCTGGGGCAGGCGCTGGTAGATCGAGTTGTCGGTGGCCAGCACCGTGCGGGTGCCGTAGTCGGCGCTGATCTGGCCGCGGAAGCCGCTGTTGCGCAGGGCTTCGAGGAATTCGGGGTAGTTGGCGCTCGGCGCAAGGGTCGACAGCTGGGCGATCATCGAAGGATGGCCTCTTGATATGGGCTAATTCACGGAAATCCTGTCGCCCTGGCATGGGTAGCTTGCACGGGGGTGACGTGTAGGCCAATGTTCCTGTAGTTTCGCCCCAGGCGCAAACGGATAATCCTGCCGCTATCAATGACTTTTATGAATGAATTACCGCCACCTGACACCGTCCATGTCACTGCTGCTGGCTTTCGAGGCCGCCGCCCGGCATGAAAGCTACACCCGCGCCGCCGCCGAGCTGTCGTTGACCCAGAGCGCGGTCAGCCGCCAGGTGCAGGCGCTGGAGCAGCAACTGGGCCTGACCCTGTTCCGCCGCGAAGGCCGCCAGGTGCAGCTGACCGACGTCGGCCGGCTGTATCAGCGCGAGCTGAGCGAGGCCCTGGGGCGCATCCGCAGCGCCACGCTGCAGGCCCTGGCCTACCAGTCCGGGGTCGGCACCCTGCGCCTGGCCACCCTGCCCACCTTTGGCTCGAAGTGGCTGCTGCCACGCCTGCATGCGTTCTATGGCGCGCACCCGGGAATGCTGGTGCATATCCACTCGCGCATCGAAGCGATCAACTTCGACACCAGCGAGATCGATGCCGCCATCGGTGTGGCCAGCCATGACTTGCCAGGGCTGATCTGCCACCGGCTGCACGCCGAGGAACTGCTGGTGATCTTGCCGCCGCAAGCCAGTGCCGATGCCCAGGGCTGGGCGCCGACGCGCATCAGCGAAGAGGTGCTGCTGAACGTGGCCAACAACCCGCATGCCTGGGGCGAGTGGTTTTCCCACCACGGCCTGCCGCACCGGGCCATGCGCCTGGGGCCGAGCTTCGAGTTGACCTCGCACCTGATCCAGGCGGTACGGGCCGGTATCGGCATCGGGCTGGTGCCGAGGATTCTGGTGGAAGAGGAGCTGGCCAAGGGCGAGCTGTTCAGCCCGGGGGCGGCGTTTGCCAGCCAGCGCAGTTATTACTTGATCTATCCGCCGCGCAACGAGGCGCTGCCATCGCTGCGAGCGTTTCGTAGTTGGTTGCTGGAGCAGATTTGACACCTGTGCCGGCCCTTTCGCGGGGCAAGCCCGCTCCTACAGGTTGCGCATCGCGTTTTTTTGTAGGAGCGGGCTTGCCCCGCGAAAGGGCCGGCACAGGCAACAAAAAACCCGATGCCAGTCCCCTGGCATCGGGTTTCTTCAATCAGCGACGACTTATTTGGCGACAGAACCAGCCGCGCCGTTGGCCTGGGCGCCGCGCTTGCCCTTGAGCCAGTAGGCCACCCACATCGCCACCAGCCACACTGGCATCGCGTACACCGACACCTGGATACCCGGAATCATCAGCATGATGCCCAGGATCAGCACCACGAAGGCCAGTACCAGATAGTTGCCATAGGGGTACAGCAGCGCCTTGAACAACGGCTTCTGCCCGGTGCGGTCGAGGTGCTGGCGGAATTTCAGGTGCGAGTAGCTGATCATCGCCCAGTTGATCACCAGGGTAGCGACCACCAACGACATCAACAGCTCCAGCG
Organism: Pantoea sp. Tr-811; assembly: GCF_011752535.1. Classification (NCBI taxonomy): domain Bacteria; kingdom Pseudomonadati; phylum Pseudomonadota; class Gammaproteobacteria; order Enterobacterales; family Erwiniaceae; genus Pantoea; species Pantoea sp. Tr-811. The sequence continues at coordinate 44,120 of NZ_VWXJ01000018.1, read as the reverse complement.
CATTGGCCGGCATCAGGTAGTTGAGAAGCACCGCGATCAGGGTCACGGCAGCCGATACCAGAATCGAGCGCACCGGTACGCCGCGGCGGTCGACCTTGGCCAACGCGGCCGGGGCATCACCCTGTTCGGCCATGCCCAGCAGCATGCGGGCGTTGCAGTAAGTGCCGCTGTTGTACACCGACAGCGCGGCGGTCAGCACCACGAAGTTCAGCAGGTTGGCGGCCACATCGCTGCCCAGCAGCGAGAACACCTGAACGAACGGGCTACTGCCGTAGCTGCCGCCGGAGGCATCGATGCTGGCCACCAGGCTGTCCCACGGGGTCAGCGACAACAGCACCACCAGGGCGCCCACATAGAAGATCAGGATGCGGTAGATGACCTGGTTGATCGCCTTGGGGATCACGGTTTTCGGCTTGTCGGCCTCGGCAGCGGTGAAACCGAGCATTTCCAGGCCGCCGAAGGAGAACATGATGAATGCCAGGGCCATCACCAGCCCGCTGACGCCGTGGGGGAAGAAGCCGCCGTGGCTCCACAGGTTGCTGATCGAGGCATCCGGGCCGCCGTGGCCGCTGGTCAGCAGGTAGGCGCCCAGGCCGATCATGCCGACCACTGCCGCGACCTTGATGATGGCGAACCAGAACTCGGCCTCACCGAAGAACTTCACGTTCATCAGGTTGATGGCATTGATCAGCAGGAAGAACGCTGCCGCCGTGACCCAGGTAGGGATCTCCGGCCACCAGTAATGCACGTACTTGCCCACCGCCGACAGCTCCGACATGCCCACCAGGATATACAGCACCCAGCAGTTCCAGCCCGACAGGAAGCCTGCGAAGCCGCCCCAGTACTTGTGCGCGAAGTGGCTGAAGGAGCCGGCCACCGGCTCTTCGACGATCATCTCGCCGAGCTGGCGCATGATCAGGAAGGCGATGAAGCCGCAGATGGCGTAGCCGAGGATCATCGACGGGCCGGCGGATTTCATCACGCCTGCCGAGCCGAGGAACAGGCCGGTACCAATCGCGCCACCGAGGGCGATCAACTGGATATGACGGTTCTTCAAGCCGCGCTTGAGCTCGCCTGAAGGCATGTTTTGTCCACTCATGAACGAAGTCACCTGCATTGTTTTTATCTGTGACGGAATCGGACCCACCGCGCTCGTGGCGCAGCGGAATGGGCAAGGTGGTTACCTTGGGTTTCTTACCAACGGGTGGCGCCGGGGCGGATCAACCGGGAACAGGCAAGAGTGCGCGGTACGCAAGGGGGTCACAGGTAAAACGCGGCGCACTGTATACCCCTGCAAACGCGCAGGCGTCAACGCGTTGCATCGTTTCCTCGGGAAAAAACGCAGCGGTCCTGTGGTAGGTGCCTTTGAAGGCGAGCTGATCGGCGTACATGGCGCCTCCATTTGTTGTTCTATAGGCCCGGCTCTGCGGTCGGGCTTTTGCACGTGGCAATGGCGGCTATAACACCGTGGTACGGGGGTTTGGGCAAGATGGGGTGGGTGCGGCGGCGGGCGCTGGCGGGCGGCGGGGCGGCAAGTTTTGTTTACGCGAATCGGAAAAATCGGGATTGGCGGGGGAAATCGGGGGCTTGTGTATAAATTTCTTTACAGAGTGGTTCGAGAACTTGCCAGTCGTCCGAAAAATTCTTTTTGTTCAATAGGTTGGGGCCGCTTTGCGGCCCATTCGCGGCACCAGGCCGCTCCTACAGGGGGGGCGGGCATAAAAAAACCAGACCGAAGTCTGGTTTTTTCTGGCTTACGCCGGGCGATCAGCCACGCGGCTTGCCGCGGCCACGGCCTGCCGGCTTGTCACCGTCTGGCTTGGCGGGGCGCTTGCGCATCTCGCTTGGGCGTTCGGCCACGGCGCTGCCACGGCTACCCTTGCGCGGTGCCTCTTCGCGCGGCTGACGCGCAGGGCGCTCGGCGGCACCGGCTTCATGGGCCGGGCGCAGGCTGCGCACGCGCTCGTTGCGCCCCATCGGCCGGGTCGACTTGCGCTGCAGGCGCTCCATCTTGTCCTTGGCCTTGAGGTTCATGGCCGGCAACGCCACCGGCTGCAAGCCCACCTCAGCGGCCAGGATGTCGATTTCGTTCTGGCTCATTTCGCGCCAGCGGCCCATCGGCAGGTCGGAGTTGAGGAACACCGGGCCGAAGCGCACACGCTTCAGGCGGCTGACCACCATGCCCTGGGACTCCCACAGGCGGCGTACTTCGCGGTTACGGCCTTCCATCACCACACAGTGGTACCAGTGGTTGAAGCCTTCGCCACCGGGCGCCTTCTGGATGTCGGTGAACTTGGCCGGGCCGTCTTCAAGCATCACGCCCTGCTTGAGGCGCTCGATCATCTCGTCATCGACCTCACCGCGTACGCGCACGGCGTATTCACGGTCCATTTCGTAGGACGGGTGCATCAGGCGGTTGGCCAGTTCACCGTCGGTGGTGAACAGCAGCAGGCCAGTGGTGTTGATGTCCAGGCGGCCGATGTTGATCCAGCGGCCTTCCTTCGGGCGTGGCAGGCGGTCGAACACGGTCGGGCGGCCTTCCGGGTCGTCGCGGGTGCAGATTTCGCCGTCGGGCTTGTTGTACATGATTACCCGGCGGGTGGCCTCGGCGGCCTCTTCGCGCTTGATCAGCTTGCCGTCGACGGTGATGGCGTCGTGCAGGTCGACGCGCAGGCCCAGGGTGGCCTCTACGCCGTTGACCTTGATGCGGCCCTGGCTGATCCAGGCCTCGACGTCACGGCGCGAGCCGACGCCGATACGGGCCAGCACTTTTTGCAGTTTTTCGCCGGCTGGCGGGGTGATTTCGGTTGCTTGCAGGTCTTGCTCATTCATCTGGGCACCTCCCGGTGTAGGCATGAAAAAATCGGATTCTGGCGACGAGCGTGCCAAAAGGCCGCGCATCATACGCGGTTCGGTGGGGGAACGCACTGCAGGGTAGAGGGTTTTGTGGGATTTGCGGGTGAATTCTGCCTAATGGTGATGGGTGGGCAGGGCCGGCCCTTTCGCGAGCTTTACTCCTACCGGGCCTGCGCCGTTCCCGTAGGCGCAATCAAACCTCTGGCTCTTGCTCACGCAAATCATCGAAATCGGTCTTCAACCCCTCCTCCATCTGGTCCAGTTCCACCAGCAGGCTGCGGAAGCTGGTTTCTTCCTTCGGCTCAGCCACTGCTTCCTCCTGCCCGAGGCTGGCGTCGGCCAGGGCCTGCAGGTGCGCCGGAACCGGGGCATCGTCCGGGTCGAGCAGCGGCTCCGGTTCCATCTCGCGCAACTCGGCCAGCGCCGGCAGTTCGTCCAGGCTCTTGAGGTTGAAGTGGTCGAGAAACGCCTTGGTGGTGGCGAACATCGCCGGGCGGCCGGGCACCTCGCGGTGGCCCACCACGCGAATCCACTCGCGCTCCATCAGGGTCTTGATGATGTTGCTGTTGACCGCCACGCCGCGCACATCCTCGATCTCGCCACGGGTGATGGGCTGGCGGTAGGCGATCAGCGCCATGGTTTCCAACAGCGCGCGGGAATAGCGCTGCGGGCGTTCCTCCCACAGCCGGCCTACCCAGGGCGCGAAGCTCTCGCGGATCTGCAGGCGGTAACCGCTGGCCACCTCCTTGAGCTCGAAGGCACGGCCCGCGCAGGACTTGCCCAGCACCTCCAGGGCCTTCTTGAATACCTTGGGCTCAGGGCGCTCGGCCTCCTCGAACAGCTCGTACAGGCGCTCCAGGGATTGCGGCTTGCCCGAGGCGAGCAAAAACGCCTCGATCAGCGACGCCAGGTCGCGGGGTTCATTCAGGTTCATCAGGTTCTTCGACAGACTCGGGGCGCAGCCGCACGTGGATGGGCGCAAAGGGCGCATTCTGCACCAGTTCGACCAGCGATTCCTTCACCAGCTCAAGAATCGCCATGAAGGTCACCACCACGCCCAGCTTGCCTTCCTCGGGCGCGAACAACGCGACGAAGGGCACGAAGGCACCGCCCTTGAGGCGTTCCAGCACATCGCCCATGCGCTCGCGGGTCGATAACGTCTCGCGGGTGATCTGGTGGCTTTCGAACAGGTCGTTGCGGCGCATCACCTCGGCCATGGACACCAACAGCTCCTCCAGGCTGACCTGGGGCAACAGCTTGCGCACCTTGGCCTGGGGCGCTTCCAGGCGCGGCACCACGACCTCCCGGCCAACCCGTGGCAACGCGTCGATGCCCTCGGCGGCGGCCTTGAACCGTTCATATTCCTGCAGGCGGCGGATCAGCTCGGCGCGCGGGTCGCCCTCCTCTTCCTCCACCTCGGCCGAACGCGGCAGCAGCATGCGCGACTTGATCTCGGCCAGCATCGCGGCCATCACCAGGTACTCGGCAGCCAGTTCCAGGCGCACGCTCTTCATCAGCTCGACGTAGCCCATGTACTGGCGGGTGATTTCCGCCACCGGGATATCGAGGATGTCGATGTTCTGCTTGCGGATCAGGTACAGCAGCAGGTCCAGCGGGCCCTCGAAGGCTTCGAGGATCACCTCCAGGGCATCCGGCGGAATGTACAGGTCCACCGGCATTTCGGTCAGGGCTTCGCCGTAGACCAGCGCCAGCTGCAACTGTTGGGGCGAAGCGGCCTGCTCGGCCGGCGCCTCGGGGACGTCCAGCTGGCTCACACGTTGGCCATGAACGGCGTCGGGTCGCCGCAGCCTTCGCGAATCAGCTCGGGCTGGTCGCCGGACAGGTCGATGATGGTCGAGGCCTTGAGGTCGCCGAAGCCGCCGTCGATCACCAGGTCCACATGGTGCTCCAGGCGCTCGCGAATTTCGTATGGGTCGGTCATCGGCTCGCTGTCGCCCGGCAGGATCAGGCTCACGCTCATCAGCGGCTCGCCCAGCTCGGCCAGCAGCGCCAGGGTGATGGCGTGGTCCGGCACGCGCAGGCCGATGGTGCGGCGCTTTTCATGCAGCAGCAGGCGCGGCACTTCGCGGGTGCCGTTGAGGATGAAGGTATAGGGGCCGGGCACATGGGCCTTGAGCAGGCGGAAGGTGCCGGTGTCGACCTTGGCATACAACCCCAGCTGCGACATGTCGCAGCACATCAGGGTGAAGTTGTGGGTCTTGTCCAGCCCGCGCAGGCGCCGCACCCGTTCCACCGCCGCCTTGTCGCCAATCTGGCAACCCAGGGCGTAGGCCGAATCGGTTGGGTAGACCACCACACCGCCCTTGCGGATGATGTCCACCGCCTGGCGGATCAGCCGCGGTTGTGGGTTTTCCGGATGAATCTGGAAAAATTGGCTCACGAAGTCATCCTGTTCATAGCGCCATAGGCTGTTCATGACGGAATCGACGCCACAGAGGTGGCAGGTCCTCGGGCAATGGCCGGTAGGCACCGATCTCGCCCCAGGTGCCGGGGCCGTGGAAATCGCTGCCAGCGCTTGCCAGCAGGCCGAACTCACGGGTAAGGATGGACATCGTGCCCACCTGCTCGGCCGGCATCATCCCGTTGACCACCTCAAGTGCCTGCCCGCCTGCCTGAATATAGTCGGCAATCAGCCGCCTGCGCTTGCTGCGGGTCAGGTCGTAATGCATTGGATGCGCCAGGCTCACCCAGGCGTTGGACTGGCGCAGGGTGGCGACAGTTTCCTCAAGGGTTGGCCAGTGCAGCTTGACGTCGCCCAGCTTGCCGGCGCCCAACCACTTGCGAAAGGCCTCGCCGCGGTCCTTGACGTAGCCTGCGCGCACCATGAACTCGGCAAAATGCGGGCGCGCCGGGGCGTTGCCGCTGTCGCCGAGTTCCTGTTGCACGGCGCGGGCGCCGTTCAGGGCGCCGGGCATACCCTTGGCCGCCAACCGTTTGTCGATTTCCTCGGCACGCAGCCAGCGGCCCCGGTGCAACGAGGCGATGGCATCGAGCAGCGGCGGCGCATCGAGCGGGAAATCGTAGCCCAGGACATGGATGGTGGCGCCGCCCCAGGTGCACGACAATTCCACCCCACTGACCCAGCGCATGCCACGCGCCTGGCACGCCTGGCGCGCCTCGGGCAGGCCTTCGAGGGTGTCGTGGTCGGTCAGCGCCAAGGTTTGCACCCCGTGCTCATGGGCCCGGGCGACCAGGTCCGTAGGCGCCAGGGCGCCGTCGGAGGCCGTGCTGTGACAGTGCAGATCAACATTCATGGAGGAGCGCTTTCGCTGGAATCGATGTTTGTTATTATGCCGTCACATCCCGATTCTGGCTGCCATTGTGAAACAATTCATCGATTTCATCCCGCTGCTGCTGTTCTTCATCGTCTACAAACTCGACCCACGCCCGCTGGACGTGGCGGGCCACAGCTTCGAATTCGGCGGTATCTACAGCGCCACCGCCATGCTGATCGCAAGCTCGCTGGTGGTCTACGGCGTGCTGTTCCTGCGCCAGCGCAAGCTGGAGAAAGGCCAGTGGCTGACCTTGGTCGCCTGCCTGGTGTTCGGCGGCCTGACCCTGGCCTTCCACAGCGAAACCTTCCTGAAATGGAAAGCGCCGGTGGTCAACTGGCTGTTCGCCCTGGCGTTCGCCGGCAGCCACTTCATCGGCGACCGGGTGCTGATCAAGCGCATCATGGGCCACGCCCTGACCCTGCCCGATGCCGTCTGGGCCCGCCTGAACCTGGCCTGGATCGCCTTTTTCATCTTCTGCGGCGCGGCCAACCTGTTCGTTGCCTTCACCTTCCAGGACTTCTGGGTGGACTTCAAGGTGTTCGGCAGCCTGGGCATGACCGTGATCTTCCTGGTGGCACAGGGTGTGTACCTGTCGCGCCACCTGCACGATGACCCTTCCACCTCCAAACCCAAGGATTGACATGCTCTACGCCATTATTGCCAGCGACGTCGCGAACTCCCTGGAAAAACGCCTGGCCGCACGCCCGGCGCACATCGAGCGCCTGCAGCAGCTCAAGGCTGAAGGCCGCGTGGTGCTGGCCGGCCCGCACCCGGCCATCGACAGCAACGACCCTGGTGAAGCCGGCTTCAGCGGCAGCCTGATCGTTGCCGAGTTCGACTCCCTGGCCGCCGCCCAGGCCTGGGCCGACGCCGACCCGTACATTGCCGCGGGCGTGTACGACAAGGTCATCGTCAAACCCTTCAAGCAAGTCCTGCCCTGACCTGCAACCGCGCCGCCCGCAGAAGGGGCGGCGCGGCCTGCTCCGCTCAAATTGCACGTCCGTCCTCAACCTGCGGTATCTTTGCCACTGGCGCGCGCGTCAGACGCCGTCGATTTGAATTGAGTGAGTCATGAGCGAGCTGTTACTGATTGATGATGACCAGGAACTTTGCGAGCTGCTCGGCAGCTGGCTGACCCAGGAAGGGTTTATCGTACGCGCCTGCCACGACGGCCAGAGCGCGCGTCAGGCGTTGGCCGAACAGGCCCCGGCAGCGGTGGTGCTGGACGTGATGCTGCCCGATGGCAGCGGCCTGGAATTGCTCAAGCAACTGCGCAGCGAGCATGCCGAGCTGCCCGTGCTGATGCTGTCGGCCCGCGGCGAGCCGCTGGACCGGATCCTGGGCCTGGAGCTGGGCGCCGACGACTACCTGGCCAAGCCCTGCGACCCGCGCGAGCTCACCGCCCGCCTGCGCGCCGTGCTGCGCCGCAGCCACCCGACGGCCACCACCACCCAGCTGGAGATCGGCGACCTGGCGTTCAGCCCGGTGCGTGGCGTGGTCAGCATCGATGGCCGCGAAATGAGCCTCACCCTGTCGGAAAGCCGCATCCTCGAAGCGCTGCTGCGTCAGCCAGGCGAGCCGCTGGACAAGCAGGAGCTAGCGCAGATCGGCCTGGGCCGCAAGCTGACCCTGTACGACCGCAGCCTGGACATGCATGTCAGCAACCTGCGCAAGAAAATCGGCCCGCATGCCGATGGCCGGGCACGGATCGTGGCGCTGCGCAGCCGTGGGTACTACTACAGCCTCTGAAGCTTGCGCCCTTACCCGGACTCTGTAGGAGCGGGCTTGACCCGCGAAGCAGGCGACGCGGTTCATGGCACCGGCTACGCCGGTGTTCGCGGGGCAAGCCCGCTCCTACAAGGGATCGCAGCCTGCAGGGCGGGGTGGAGAAAGTAGCCTGCATCTTTACCCTGCCTTTACCCTCGGCTGACTGCGCTTGACCTCTATCTCCCTAGACTGAGCTCATCCGGTAAACACCGGCCCATGACAGGAGAGACACCATGCGCAAGACCCTTATCGCCCTGATGTTCGCCGCCGCCCTGCCGACCGTGGCCATGGCCATGCCTGAAGGCGGCCCGCGTCACGACGGCCCGCATCACCGCGGTGATGCGCCTTTCGCCCAACTGGACCTGAGCCGCGACCAGCGCCAGCAGATCGGCAAGCTGATGGGCGAGCAGATGAAGCAACGCCGCGACATCACCGAACACTACCTGAACAAGCTGCCGGCAGCCGACCAGAAAGCCATGAAGGACGAACTCAAGGCCAGCCACGACAAGACCGACAGCCAGGTACGCGCCCTGCTCAAGCCTGACCAGCAGAAGAAGTTCGACGAGCTGCAAAAGGAACGCGAAGCCCGCAGGGCTGAATGGAAAGAGTTCCAAGCCTGGAAAGCTGCAAAAGCCGCCAAGGCCCAGTAAGCTTCCCGCACAATGCCCGGCCCGCCTCGCGCGGGCCGGGCTTTTCCCGTTTTACAGGAGGTGCTCTTGCGTTCTCTGTTCTGGCGCATCCTGGCGAGCTTCTGGCTGGCCATCACCCTGGTTGCCGGCCTGTCGATCCTGCTGGGCCACATGCTCAACCAGGACGCCTGGATCCTCAGCCGCCACCCGGGCCTCAACACCCTGGCCAGCCACTGGGCCAAGCATTACGAGCAGGAAGGGCTGGACTCGGCGCAGGCCTTCCTCGAACGGCGCAAGCAGCGTTACAAGATCGACGTGCAGGTGCTCGACGACAGCGGCGAGGCCTTGGTGCCCGGCACCTTCCCGCGCCGTGCCGCAGCGTTCGAAGCGCGCCAGCACAACGATGAACGCCGCTTGCCCTGGCGCCGCCTGACCGAGGAATACACCAGCCCCGACAGCGGCGAAACCTACCTGCTGATCTACCGCATCCCGCACCCTGAACTGGAGGCCTGGCACCGTGAAAGCCTGCTCTGGCCGCTTAGTGCGCTGGGGATCGCCCTGGTGGTGCTGACCCTGTTCAGCTTGTTGGTGACCCTGTCCATCACCCGCCCGCTCAGCCGCCTGCGCAGCGCAGTGCACGACCTCGGCCAGGCCAGCTACCAGCAGAACAGCCTGGCCCGCCTGGCGGTGCGCCGCGACGAATTCGGCGTGCTGGCCAAGGACTTCAACAAGATGGGCGCACGCCTGCAGAGCCTGATCGGCAGCCAGCGCCAGTTGCTGCGCGACGTGTCCCACGAGTTGCGCTCGCCCCTGGCGCGCCTGCGCATCGCCCTGGCCTTGGCCGAGCGTGCCGAAGCCGAGCAGCGCCAGGCCCTGTGGCCGCGCCTGACCCGTGAGTGCGACCGCCTGGAGGACCTGATCAGCGAAATCCTCACCCTGGCCCGGGTCGATGCCGAGCAGGCCCACGCCGAAACGGTCGACCTCAACGCGCTGCTGGGCAGCGTGCGCAAGGACGCCCAGCTCAGTGCGCCGGAACAGGAGGTGAAACTCGAAGCACAGCCGGGGCTGACCCTGCAGGGCTGGCCAACGCTGATTGAACGGGCCGTGGATAACCTGGTACGCAATGCGCTGCGCTTCAACCCGGTGGGTCAACCACTGGAGATTGGCGCGCTGCGTGAGCAGGACAAGGTTGTGCTGAGTGTGCGCGACCATGGGCCGGGGGCGGCGCCGGAACACTTGGCGCAGCTGGGCGAGCCGTTCTTCCGGGCGCCGGGGCAGGAAGCGGCCGGGCATGGGCTGGGGCTGGCGATTGCGCGCAAGGCCGCCGAACGCCATGGCGGCAGCCTGCAGCTGGAGAACCATCCGCAGGGTGGGTTCGTGGCCCGCTTGGAGTTGCCGCTGGTGGTGGCGACGGGCAGTTGAGGTGATATTGGGTTTGCCGGCCCTTTCGCGGGGCAAGCCCGCTCCTACAGTGCCCTGTGGGAGCGGGCTTGCCCGCGAAGAAGCCTGCGCGTTATTCGCCCCAGGCGCTGACGTACTCAGCCGTTTCCAGAATCGGCGCCGTACGTGGCTCGGCCATCGGCGTGCCGAGGTACAGGTAGCCGGTCAACTCCTCGTTCTCCGAAAGCCCCAACCCCTGGTGCACATGGGCATCGAAGGCCATATCGCCAGTGCGCCATACCGCGCCGATGCCCTGGGCATGCGCCGCAATCAGAATGCCATGGGCCGCGCAGCCGGCCGCCAGGCGCTGCTCGGACTTGGGCACCTTGTAATGGTCCTGCAGCTTGGCGATCACCACGATCAGCAGCGGCGCACGCAGCGGCATGGCGCGTGCCTTGTCCAGCGCCGCCGGGGTGGCGTCACCCTTGTGCTGCAGCGCCTGGGCGAACAGCTCACCGAGCTTCTCGCGCCCCTGGCCCTCGATGGTCAGGAAACGCCACGGCCGCAACTGGCCGTGGTCCGGCGCCCGCAAGGCGGCCTGGAACAGCGCCTCGCGCTGGGCGTCGTTGGGTGCAGGTTCGGTCAGGCGTGGCACGGAAACACGGTTGAGCAATGCGTCGAGAGCCTCCATCGGCTACCCTCCTGGCAGGTAAATGTGCGGCCATTCTAGCGTTTACATCACCAGACCCATAGGTAGAATGGCGCCCTTCCGTTTCGAGTCAGAGCAGATCACATGGCGTTGCCGACCTTAAGGATCATTGGTTTCATCATCGGCATCTTCCTGATAACCCTGGCCGTCGGCATGGCCGTGCCCATGGCGACCTTGGTGATCTTCGAACGCACCGGCGACATGCCGTCGTTTCTCTGGTCAAGCCTGATCACCTTCATCGCTGGCCTGGCCCTGGTGATTCCCGGGCGCCCCGAGCACGTGCACCTGCGCCCCCGCGACATGTACTTGCTGACGGTCAGCAGCTGGGTGGTGGTGTGCGTGTTCGCCGCCCTGCCCTTCCTGCTGACCCAGCACATCAGCTACACCGACGCCTTCTTCGAAAGCATGTCTGGCATCACCGCCACCGGCGCCACGGTGCTCAGCGGCCTGGACACCATGTCACCGGGCATCCTGATGTGGCGCTCGATGCTGCACTGGCTCGGCGGCATCGGCTTCATCGCCATGGCGGTGGCGATTCTGCCGCTGCTGCGCATCGGTGGCATGCGCCTGTTCCAGACCGAGTCATCGGACCGCTCGGAAAAGGTCATGCCGCGCTCGCACATGGTCGCCAAGTCGATCGTCGGCGTGTATGTCGGTTTCTCGATCTTCGGCGCCCTGGCCTTCTGGTGGGCCGGCATGAGCCCGTTCGATGCCATCAACCACGCCATGTCGGCCATCTCCACCGGGGGCTTCTCGACCTCCGACCAGTCGCTGGCCAAATGGGACATTCCCGCCGTGCACTGGGTGGCGGTGGTGGTGATGATCCTCGGCAGCCTGCCGTTCACCCTGTACGTGGCCACCCTGCGCGGCAACCGCAAGGCACTGATCCGCGACCAGCAGGTGCAGGGCCTGCTGGGCATGCTGGTGGTGACCTGGATCGTGCTGGGCACCTGGTACTGGTACACCACCAACCTGCATTGGCTCGACGCCCTGCGCCACGTGGCACTGAACGTTACCTCGGTGGTCACCACCACCGGCTTCGCCCTGGGTGACTACAGCCTGTGGGGCAATTTCTCGCTGATGCTGTTCTTCTACCTGGGCTTCGTCGGCGGCTGCTCCGGCTCCACCGCAGGCGGCATCAAGATTTTCCGCTTCCAGGTGGCCTACATCCTGCTCAAGGCCAGCCTCAACCAGCTAATCCACCCCCGCGCGGTGATCAAGCAGAAGTACAACGGCCACCGCCTCGACGAAGAGATCGTGCGCTCGATCCTGACCTTTTCCTTCTTCTTCGCCATCACCATCTGCGTGATGGCCCTGCTGCTGTCGCTGCTGGGCGTGGACTGGATGACCGCACTCACCGGCGCGGCCGGCACGGTGTCTGGCGTCGGCCCTGGGCTGGGCGAGGTGGTCGGACCATCGGGCAACTACTCGACATTGCCCGATGCGGCCAAGTGGGTGCTGGCGGCCGGCATGCTGCTGGGCCGCCTGGAAATCATCACGGTGCTGGTGTTGTGCATGCCGGCGTTTTGGCGCCACTGACCTCGGCAGGCTCCGCGCCCAGGCGGCGGGCGCGGTATTCGCTGGGGGTTTCGTCGAACCAGCGGCGAAACGCCCGGTAGAAGTTGCTAGGGTCGGCAAAACCCAGCAGGTAGGCGGTTTCCAGCAACGTCATGCCAGGCTGCGCCAGGTACTGTTCGGCAAGCTCGCGGCGGGTATCGTCGAGCAGCGCCTGGAAGCTCGTGCCCTCCTCCTGCAGCCGGCGCTGCAAGGTGCGCTGGGACAGGTGCAGGGCCTGGGCCAGGGTTTCCCGCTTGGGCTCGCCCTGGGGCAGGATGCGGCACAGCACCTGGCGCACCCGGTGGGTCACCCGGCTTTCGGAAAACCGCGCCAGGTACTCGCCAGCAAAACGGTCATGCAGGATGGCCATGGCTTCGTTGGCGGTGGGCAGCGGCGCCTCCATGTCGGCCCGCTCGAACAGCAGCGCATCGTGCGGCGCATCGAACACCAGGGGTGAATGAAAGGCGACCTTGTAGGGCTCCACGTCCTTGGGCTGCGGCCCCTGCACCAGCACCCGGCGCGGCTGCACCGGCCGGCCGCTGAGCCATTTGCACAGGGCCAGGGCGCAGGCCAGCGAGGCTTCGGCACTGTGCCGGGTAGGTGGCAGGTGATCGCCGTGCACGGTCAGGATCAGCGAATAACCTTCGGCACCGAGCACGAAGCTTAAGTCGGAGCTTTCGGCAATGATGCGCTGGTAGCGCACCAGGCGCTCGAAACCTTCGGCCAGGGTGCGGCTGGACATCAAGGCATAGCCGACCACATGGAACGATGCCGGGCGTACCACCCGCGCCATGTTCAGGCCAATCGCCTCGTTGCCCGACAGCTCGACCGCCAGTTGCCACAGGCGCGTCATCGAGTCTTGCGGGAAGCGCGCATCCGGGTCATCCAGCGCTGCGAAGTCCAGGCCCAGCTGCTTGAACATGGCCGGGCAATCGAGCCCTTCCAGTTCCAGCGCCTTGACAATCCCTGATGCCCAGCTGGCTGAGGTGGTTCTTTCACTCATGACAGACTTCTTATGCTGACCGCTTCGTGCGGTGAACCTCAAGGATACTCATTTGGCGCCCATTGTCACTGGCCGGCACCGCCAATGACTCTAGACTCGATTCAGGCTCCATGCCGTGTATCCTGTACAAGAGCGATCAACCCGGAGCACTGCCCATGACCCCCGCCGCGCCGTTTCGCAGTTTCGCCGAGTTCTATCCGTACTACCTGGGAGAACACAACAACCCGACCTGCCGGCGCCTGCACTTCATCGGCACCAGCCTGGTGATTGCCTTGCTGGGCTACACCTTGGGCAGTGGCAAGTGGTGGTTGCTGCTGGCGGTGCCGGTGTGCGGGTACGGCTTCGCCTGGGTGGGGCATTTCTTTTTCGAGAAGAACCGACCGGCCACCTTCAGCCATCCCTGGTACAGCCTGGTCGGTGATTTCGCCATGTTCCGCGACATTCTGCTGGGCAGGATAAGCCTGTAGGCCGCGGCCTGCGCCTGCTCAGGCGGGTTCGCGCACGGCTGCTGCCTGCTCGGCCTGGCGTGCCTGGGCATCGGCCAGGCGGTACAGCTCGATGCTGCCGTCCCAGTGCTCGATCAGCGCCGTGCACGATTCCACCCAATCGCCGCAATTGAGGTATTCCACCTCCCCTACCTGGCGGATTTCGGCGTGGTGAATGTGCCCGCACACCACGCCGTGAAAGCCGCGCCGGGTGCACTCGTGGGCAATGGCGTCCTCGAAGTCGCTGATGAAGTTCACCGCGCCCTTGACCTTGTGCTTGAGGTACGCCGACAGCGACCAGTAACCGTAGCCATAGCGGGCACGCCAATGGTTGAGCCAGCGGTTGAGCACCAGGGTGAATTCGTAGGCGCGGTCGCCCAGAAACGCCAGCCAGCGGTGGTAGCGGGTGATCACGTCGAACTGGTCGCCGTGGATTACCAGCAGCCGGCGCCCGTCGGCGGTCAGGTGCTCGGCCTCGTCCACCAGCTGGATGTTGCCCAGGATCAGCTTCGAGTAGCGGCGCAGGAACTCGTCGTGGTTGCCGGTGACGTAGATCACTTCGGTGCCGCGCTTGCTCATGGTCAGCAGGCGGCGGATCACGTTGGTGTGCGCTTGCGGCCAGTAAATACCCCCGCGCAGCTTCCAGCCATCGATGATGTCGCCCACCAGGTAGACGCGGTCGGCCTGGTAGCCCTTGAGGAACTGCGACAGGTGTTCGGCCTGGCAGTCCCGGGTGCCCAGGTGCACGTCGGAAATCCACAGAGTGCGCACGCGCTGCTTGCGCGACGGGCGTGAGAGTTCGGCATGGGTCATGGGCGGGCTCCGGCGCTGTTTGCTGGAGACTGGCAGGCGCAGATGACAGGTTGGTGGCAGCCATGTGACGAGTGATGGCGCGCACGCGATGGGGCACAATGGTAGGCAGCCCACGAGGACACCCCATGGCCGGCCCGATACTTTCCTTGCGTCACTACCGCGACGACCTGATCGCCCACAGCCACGAACACCCGCAACTGGTGTTCGGCCTGCGTGGGCGGCTGGACTTCGAGGTGCAGGGCCGGGGCGCCCGGCTCGACCGCCAGGGCCTGATCGTGGTGCCTGCCAGCGCCCACCACACCTGCGGCAGCGATGCCGGCAGCGATTGCCTGGTGCTGGATGTGCCGGGCGAGCATTGGCTGCACGAGCAACTGGGTGCCCATGCCGAGGCCAGCCGGCGGCTGCTCGACCAAGCGGGCGCGATTGGCCTGGATCACCGCCAGCAGCAACTGGTGGACTGGCTGGCGGCAAGCCCCATGGACGACCCGCTGATCGCCCGGCAAGGCGCGGTATTGCTGCTGGCCAGCCTCAACCCCACGGCTGCGGCGCAGGTTTCCCCCAGCCCGCGCTTGCCGTATGCCGCGTTCGATGCGCACATCGAGCGGCATGCCGCGCACCCGCTGCAGGTGGCCGACCTGGCGCGGATTGCCGGGTTGTCCGCCACCCGGCTGCATGCGCGCTTCAGCGCTGAATGCGGCATGACACCGATGGACTATATACGCCAGCGGCGGTTGCTCAAGGCGCGGCGGCTGGTGGAACAGACGCGCTTGCCGATGGGGGAGATTGCGGCGCAGGTGGGGTATGGCTCGCAGAGTGCGTTTTCGGCGGCGATGTTGCGGGCGTTTGGGTGCTCTCCCTTGGGCTTGCGGCGCGAGTCTGGCGATAACTGACGGCAGGATGGCGACAGAAAGGGGCTGACTGAGGGTTTACACTGCGCCTGTGCCGGCCCTTTCGCGGGGCAAGCCCGCTCCTACAGGGATCCGTTTTCGCGGGGCGTTTGTAGGCGCGGGCTTGCCCCGCGAAAGGGCCGGCAAGGCCAGCCACGATCAAGGACTTGCAATGAACCACCGCACCGCCCTCGGCGCCCTGCACATCGGCGCGCTGTTCTTCGGCCTGACCGGCGTTTTCGGCAAGCTCGCCGCCAGCGCCAGCCCAGCCATCATCGTTTTCGGCCGCGCCGCGTTCGCCGTGCTCGCCCTGGCTCTGTTCGCCAGCCTCACCGGCCCCGGCTGGCAACGCTTGAGCAGCCGCGACGTGCGCCGCCTGCTGCTTGGTGGCGTGCTGCTGGCCGGGCACTGGGTCAGCTTCTTCATTGCCGTGAAGGTCGGTGGCGTGGCCATTGCCACCCTCGGCTTCGCCAGCTTCCCGGCCTTCACCGTCATCCTCGAAGGCCTGCTGTTCCGTGAATGCATCCGCCGCAACGAAGCCGTCCTGGTGCTGCTGGTCAGCATCGGCCTGGTGCTGGTCACCCCGGCATTCGACCTGGCCAGCCAGGCCACCGGTGGCCTGCTCTGGGCGCTGCTCTCGGGGCTGTTGTTCTCGCTGCTGTCACTGACCAACCGCGCCGGCTCCGGGCGCCTGCCGGCGGTGCAGGCGGCGCTGTGGCAAAACCTGGTGGTCGGCCTGTGCCTGTTGCCATTCGCAGCGCCAGGCCTGGGCCAGGTGGCGGCCATGGACTGGCTGTGGATTGCCCTGCTCGGCATCTTCTGCACCGGCGTCGCCCACAGCCTGTTCGTCGCCAGCCTGGCGGTGATCAAGGCGCGCACGGCAGCGGTGGTGTTCGGCATGGAGCCGGTCTACGGGATTGCCGTGGCCTGGCTGGTGTTCGCCGAAACCCCGACCCTGCGCATGCTGCTGGGCGGCGCGCTGATCATCTTTGCCATCGTGCTGTCCAGCCGCCTGGGCGCGGAACCTGCGCCGAAGGCCGTAGCTGAGGGCGCCTGATCAACGGTCGTTGTGGCCCAGGTCGCGCTGCGGGTCGATCTGGTCGCGCACCCGCTGCTTGAGTGCCTTGGCCTCGGGAAAACCGCCGTCGGCCTTGCGCTCCCAGATCTGCACGCCGTCGCAACTGATGTGGAAGACGCCGCCGGTGCCCGGCACCAGCGCCACCCGCCCCAGGTCGTCGGCAAAGGTGCTGAGTAGTTCCTGGGCCAGCCAGGCGGCGCGCAGCAGCCACTGGCACTGGGTGCAATAGGTGATGACAATTTCGGGCTTGCTGTGGGCCATGGCTGAAGCATCTCCAGGTGAGGGGCCGCTTATACTAGCGGTCTTTCGCCTTCGGTTTGAGACTCACGATGCGCCGCCTGCTGTTCTGCTTTCTCATCACGCTGCTCTGCTTCCCCGTACTTGCCGCCGAGGCCAAGCGGCCCAAGGTCGGCCTGGTGTTGTCTGGCGGCGCCGCCAGGGGCCTGGCGCACATTGGCGTGCTCAAGGCCCTGGAGGAGCAGGGGGTGCGCGTCGATGCCATCGCCGGCACCAGCATGGGCGCGGTGATCGGCGGGCTGTATGCCTCGGGCTACAGTGTCGAGGAGCTGCAAACCCTCGCCACCACCCTGGACTGGCAACAGGCGCTGTCCGATGCCCCGCCGCGCAAGGACGTGCCGTTTCGCCGCAAGCAGGACGACCGTGATTTTCTGGTCAAGCAGAAGCTGAGCTTTCGCGATGACGGCAGCCTCGGCCTGCCACTGGGGGTGATCCAAGGCCAAAACCTGGCACTACTGCTGGAAAGCAAACTGGCCCATACCGCTGACACCCGCGACTTCGACAAGCTGCCCATCCCCTTCCGCGCCGTGGCCACCGACATCGCCAGTGGCGAAAAAGTGGTGTTCCGCCGCGGCCACCTGCCCCAGGTGATCCGCGCCAGCATGTCAATCCCGGCAGTGTTCGCCCCGGTGGAGCTCGATGGCCGGCTGCTGGTGGACGGCGGCATGACCGACAATATCCCCCTGGACGTGGCCCGCGACATGGGCGTCGACCTGGCCATCGTGGTAGACATCGGCACGCCGCTGCGCGACCGCAAGCAGCTGGCCACCGTGGTGGATGTGCTCAACCAATCGATCACCCTGATGACCCGGCGCAACTCCGAGGAGCAACTGGCCAGCCTCCAGCGCGACGATATCCTCATCCAGCCGCAGCTTGCCGCCTTCGGCGTCACCGACTTTGGCCGGGCCCAGGACATGATCGACGCCGGTTACCGTGCCACCCAACTGCTCGGCCCACGCCTGGCCGCGCTGCGCCAGCCCGAGGGCGACGCCAGCCTGGCCGTGGCGCGATCACCCCGCCAGCGCACGCCGGTGATCACCGCGATCCGCATCGAAAACGACTCCAAGGTCAGCGACGATGTGATCCGCTACTACATCCGCCAGCCGATCGGCGAACCCCTGCTGCTCGACCGCCTGCAAACCGACATGGGCACCCTGTACGGCCTGGACTACTTCGACCGGGTGCAATACCGCGTGGTGCACAAGGGCGACGACAACACCCTGGTGATCAACGCCCGCGGCAAGCGCGGCGGCACCGATTACCTGCGCCTGGGGCTGAATCTGTCCGATGACCTGCGCGGCGACAGCGCCTTCAACCTCGGCGCCAGCTACCGGGTCAACGGCATCAACCGCCTGGGCGCCGAATGGCTGACCCGCGCCCAGATTGGCGACCAGCAGGAGCTGTACAGCGAGTTCTACCAGCCGCTGGACGTTGGCTCGCGCTACTTCATTGCCCCCTACCTGGACTTCGGCTCGCAGAACATCGAGGCCACCCTGGACAACGACCCCATCGCCGAGTACCGCCTGGAACGCTACGGCTTCGGCCTTAACGTGGGCCGGCAGATCAGCACCTACGGCGAAGTGCGCCTGGGCGTGGGCAAGGCCTGGGGCAAGGCCGATGTGCGCATTGGCGACCAGAACGCGCCCAGCGTGAGCTTCAACGAGGGCTTTTATGAGCTGAAGTACTCCTACGACACCTTCGATAACGTGTACTTCCCCCACAGCGGCGAAGACATCAGCCTGACCCTGCGCAAGTACGACAAGTCGCTGGATTCCGACCAGCAATACCGCCAGTGGCTGCTGAACCTGGACAAGGCCCTGAGCAGCGGGCCGGACACCTTCGTGCTCGGCGGGCGCTACGGGCGCACGCTGGACGACTCCGAAGTGGTGACATCGAGCTTCGTGATGGGGGGCGCGCGGGAGCTGTCGGGGTTCCGCCAGGACTCGGTGTCAGGGCAGAACATCAGCCTGGTGCGGATGGTGTACTACCGGCGGCTGACGCCACGGGCGTACCTGCCGCTGGACTTCCCGCTTTACATCGGCGGCTCGCTGGAGCGTGGGCGGGCGTGGAACAACGACAACGAATTCGACAGTGGCTATATCAACGCAGCCAGCGTATTCCTGGGGTTGGAGACGCCGCTGGGGCCGTTGAACCTCAGCTATGGGGCCAACAGTGCCCATGAGCATGCGGTGTACCTGAACCTGGGGCATACCTTCTAGCTCGCGCGCTCCGGGCAGGAGATGGGCGGGTAGGAGCGAGCAGAGCTCGCGATGGGCTGCAAAGCAGCCCCGGCATCATGTGCTGCGAGGCTGAAAGCCCGGGGCCGCTGCACGCCCCATCGCGAGCTCTGCTCGCTCCTACCGGGGCACCGCCAACGGATGCTTCAGGTCTTCTCGAGGTTGGCGAGAATCTTGGCATGCACGCGCATGCACACTTCCAGGTCTGCCTCGTCCACCCCGGTGAACAGCTCCAGGCGCAAGGCATTGGCGATGGTTTCGATCTGCTCGATCAGCGGCTTGGCCGGTGGGCACAGCTGAATTTTCTTCGCCCGACGGTCTTCCAGCACCGCCTGGCGCCGCACCAGCCCCTGGCTCTCCAGGCTGTCGAGCAAACGCGCCAGGGTTGGGCCCTCGACACCCACGCTCTGCGCCAGCTCACGCTGGGTCGGCGCCTCGTCGAAGCGGGCCAGGTGCAGCAACACCAGCCAACGCGCCTGGGACAGGTTGAGCCCGGCCAGGCGGCGGTCCAGCTCGGCGCGCCAGCCCCGGGACATCTGGGCCAGCTGCATGCCGAAGCGGTGTTGGTTGTCGGTCAAGGGCATAAGCAACTCAATTGAATAGAACTAATTATTAGTTAGCTAACCATGCTCCAGCCCTTCAAGCAAGGCTGCCAGCCCCGGAAACGTCCGATAATCGTCAAAAAGGATGACAACGGCCAGCGCTTGCCCGAAATGGCTTCGATCAGAGTTCGAACTCCGCCGCCAAGGCCGCGCGCACGCAATACAGCACGCCTTCCGGCACCCGACCAGCGAACAGCGGGGCAATGGCCGACACCGGCGGCAGCTCGCCCTCGCCGTCCAGGAAGGCGTCCTGCACTTCCATCAACAGGTCTTCGGGCAGATCCAGCGCCTGCTCCAGGCTCAGTTCCTGGCGGCCAAGGGCTTCGGCCAACAGGCTGTAGACATTCTTCTCGCTGCAATTGAGCTGGCCGGCGATTTGCGCCGGGGTCATGCCGGCACGGGCCAGGCTGACCAGCTCGTGGCGCAGGTCGAGCACCACCTTCGGCGCCTCCTCGGTGCCGCCGGCGCCGTTGAGTACTTCGAGGAAGGCCTGGCCATAGCGCTCCAGCTTGCGCGCCCCCACGCCGCTGACCTGGGCCATGTCGCTGAGGCTGGTCGGCTGGCTGCGCAGCATCTCCAGCAGGGTCGAGTCGGGGAAGATGACATAAGGCGGCACGCTGTGCTCCTCGGCCAACTTGCGCCGCAAGGTGCGCAGCGCCTCCCACAGCTCGCGCTCTTCGCCGCGCACCAGTTGGCTGGCCGGGCTGCCACCGCTGCTGGAGGACGACTTGGCCACGGTTTGTGGCTTGAGGTCGCGGCGCAACTGCAGGTTCACCTCGCCGCGCAGCAACGGCCGGCAGCTGTCGGACAGGCGCAGGCCGCCGTAGCCTTCCAGGTCGATGTCCACCAGGCCGCGTGCCACCAACTGGCGGAACAGCGAGCGCCACTCGGCCTCGGCCAGCGCCTTGCCAACGCCGAACACCGAGAGTTTTTCGTGGCCGAAGTTGCGCACCTTCTCGGTGTCCTTGCCCAGCAGCACATCGACCAGGTGGCCGACGCCATAGCGCTGGCCGGTGCGGAACACCGCCGACAGGGCCTGGCGTGCAGGCTCGGTGGCGTCCCAGGTTTGCACCTGGTCAACGCAGTTGTCGCAGTGCCCGCAGGGTTGTTCGAGGGTTTCGTCGAAGTAGGCCAGCAGCGACTGGCGACGGCAGCGGGTTTCCTCGCACAGCGCCAGCATGGCATCGAGCTTGTGCTGCTCGATGCGCTTGTGGCGCTCGTCGCCCTCGGAGTTCTGCAGCATCTGCTTGAGCATCACCATGTCCTGCAGGCCGTAGGCCATCCAGGCATCCGAAGGCAGGCCGTCACGGCCGGCACGGCCAGTTTCCTGGTAGTAGGCTTCCAGCGACTTGGGCAGGTCGAGGTGGGCGACGAAGCGCACGTTGGGTTTGTCGATGCCCATGCCAAAGGCAATGGTGGCGACCATGATCAGCCCTTCTTCGTTGAGGAAGCGGTGCTGGTTGGCGGCGCGGGTTTCAGCGGCAAGGCCGGCGTGGTACGGCAGCGCCGGGAAGCCTTGGTCGCAGAGAAACGCGGCGGTTTCATCGACCTTCTTGCGCGACAGGCAATAGACGATGCCGGCGTTGCCGCGGCGCTCGCCAAGAAATGCCATCAACTGCTTGCGTGGCGATTCCTTGGGCACGATGCGGTAGAAGATATTCGGCCGGTCGAAGCTCGACAGGAAGCGTTCGGCGCCCTGCAGGTGCAGGCGCTGGACGATTTCCTCGCGGGTGCGCATGTCGGCGGTGGCGGTCAGGGCGATGCGCGGCACGTGCGGGAACAGCTCGGCGAGCTGGCCCAACTGCAGGTATTCCGGGCGGAAGTCGTGGCCCCATTGCGACACGCAGTGGGCTTCGTCGATGGCGAACAGGGAAATGTCGAGGTCGCGCAAGAAATCCAGCATGCGCGGCTGCACCAGGCGCTCGGGGGCCAGGTAGAGCATTTTCACCTCGCCCCGGCGCAGGCGCCCCGCCAGGTCGCGCTGCTGCTCGGCAGTGAGGGTGGAGTTCAGCGCTGCGGCAGCCACACCCAGTTCATCCAGGGTGGCGACCTGGTCGTCCATCAGCGCGATCAGCGGCGACACCACCACGGTCAGGCCCGGGCGCAGCAGCCCCGGCACCTGGAAACACAGCGACTTGCCGCCGCCGGTGGGCATCAGCACCAGCGCATCGCCGCCATTGGCAACGCATTCGATGATCGCAGCCTGGCGCCCACGGAAACTGTCGTAGCCGAAGATATCCTTGAGAACGCGCTGAGCCTGTTCGAGCATGTGCAACTCCAAAATCGCCGTACCATCCTGGACACAGGCTGGACGAAAAGACCGCCCCGCACACGCCTAAAGCGTAAGCGGCTTTTGCCAGCGGGCCGGCAAGCGCCGCCCCTGGATGAAAAACGCCGGAGTATACCCCAGTGCCGCGCCGCGCAGGATGCCCGGTGACAGACGTTCCCTTTGCCCCGCTGGCGTCCGCTTGGTGCTAGAATTCATTATCGTTTATTCCCCAAGGTAGCCCTGTAATGTCCTTCGCCGAGCAACTGACCCGCCTGCAAGCCTTCCTCGACGCCGATGAGCTGCACGAAGAAGCGCTGGACTACGTCGCCGCCCACGGCTACCTGACCGCGCTGTCGATCTGCTCGGAGGAGGTGCCCGAGCGTGAATGGATCGACGCGCTGTTCGCCGAAGAACCCCATTACGCAAGCGATGCCCAGCGCACCGAAATCGAAGCGACCCTGGTGGCACTCAAGGGCCACATCGCCCGCCAGCTGGCCAGCGACGAGGAATTCGACCTGCCCTGCGAGCTGGACCTGACCGACGAGCCGGACGATTCCGACCTGCGCGGCTGGTGCATCGGCTTCATGGAGGGCGTGTTCCTGCGTGAAGAGGCCTGGTTCGAGAACGCCGAGGAAGAAGTCAGCGAGATGCTGCTGCCGATCATGGTAGGTTCCGGCCTGTTCGACGAGCAGCCTGAATTCGCCGACATCGCCAGCAACGCCAACCTGCAGGACGACATGATCGTGCAGATTCCAGAGGCGCTGAGCGCGCTGTTCCTGCTGCTGCACGCTCCAGACGAGAAGCCGGCGCTGCTCAAGCCACGCCACCACTGAGCCAGCGGTGCGCTACCTGCTGCTGGCCATCGGCTGGCTCAGCGTTGCGCTGGGGGTGTTGGGGATCTTCCTGCCGGTGTTGCCCACCACCCCGTTCCTGTTGCTGGCGGCCGCCTGCTTTGCCCGCAGTTCGCCGCGCTTTCACCACTGGCTGGTCAACCACCCCAGGCTCGGGCCGTGGATACGTGATTACCTCAGTGGCGAGGGCATTCCCCTCAAGGGCAAGGTGTATGCCATCGGCCTGATGTGGGCGAGCATCGGGCTGTCGTGCTACCTGGTGCCGCTGTTCTGGGCCAGGGTGTTCATGCTCACCAGCGCGGTGCTGGTCAGCGCCTACATCCTCAAGCAGAAAACCCTGCGCAGGCCGGGTTAAAAGCACGGACACTGCCCCCCGTAGGAGCGAGCGCAGCTCGCGATGGGCTGCAAAGCAGCCCCGGCATCATGAACCGCGAAGCTGAAACCCTGGGGCCGCTACGCGCCCCATCGCGAGCTACGCTCGCTCCTACCAGGGCGGCGTAGGCCTGGAGAGGGGTGCCTGATGGCCACTCAGACCGTATCCACCTTCAACGAATGGTCATTGATCATGCCGTTGATGATGGTCGCGGTATCGTGCCCCGCCGCAATCACCCCGCCCGCCCCTGCCGTCACCCCGTAATGCTGGGCCAGGTCGACCCCGGCCAGGTCGATGGTCTGGGTCGGCGCCGCACCGGCGACGCTGCTGACCTCGATGGTCGACACCACCTGGCTACCCGTGCCACTGACCTTGAAGTGCAGGTAGTCGTCCAGCGACGCCGCCGTGGCATTCTCTCCCTGCAACAGTTGCGACAGGTCCAGGTGGTCGCTGCCCGGAGTGAAGTCGGTGACCGTGTCATGCCCGGTATCGCCCTTCTGCCAGACGAAGGTGTCGTTGCCATTGCCACCGGTCAGGGTGTCGTCGCCCGGCCCGCCGATGAGGATGTCGTTGCCATCACCGCCCTTGAGCACGTCATTGCCCAGGCCGCCATTGAGCACATTGTCGCCGGCATTGCCGATCAAGGTGTCGTTGTAGTCCGAGCCGATCAGGTTCTCGATGCTGACCAAGGTATCGACCCCAGCGCCGCCGGTATGCTGCGGCCCGCTGATGCTCAGGTCGACCGTGACCCCTGCGGTGGCCGCCTTGTAGCTGGCGGTATCGTTGCCAGCACCGCCATCGAGCAGGTCATTGCCAGGGCCGCCGATCAGCAAATCATCGCCATTGCCGCCATACAGCTGGTTGTTGCCCGCCCCCGCCACCAGCACGTCGTTGCCATCCCCGCCGTTGAGCACGGTGTCGGCGTTGTTGGCCATCAACACATCAGCGCCTGAGGTGCCGTTGAGGGTCTGGCCGGACTGGTAGCTGATGTCTGCGATGCCGGTGGCACTGCCGCCGTGGCCATCGGTGACCGTGTAGCTGGCCTGGTGCACTTCGTTGACCGCATTGCTGTAGTCCAGCACCAGGCTCAGCTTGTAGTTTTCTGCGGCCTTGCTGTTGCCGATGGGGTCGACCTGGTTGGTCACATGGATGCTGTACACCCCATCGTGGCTGGCCGTGAAGCTGCCGCCATCGGCAATTGGCTGGTAGTTGCCGTGGTCGTCCTTCCACTCAAGGCCCAGGTTGCCCGCGGGGCGGTCGTGGTCCAGCTGCAGGGTTTCGCCCTTGCGCAGGCTGACGGTGATCACATCCTCACCGTTGGCATTGGCGGTGGTGACGTTGCCCAGGTAACCCAGCACCATCAGCGCCGCGGTCATGGTGCCGGTGGTGGTGGTGAAGGCGCTGCGGTCAAGGGCCTTGAACTGGTTGTCGAGGGTGTTGCCATGGCCGTCGAACACGATGCTCTTGATCGCACCGCCACGGGTGAAGTCGGCGGCCTTGTCGTCGGCGTAGTGGGTAGTGAAGGTGATGGGCGAGGCATTCAGGCGGTCATGGTCGGCATCGCTGTCATTGGCCAGCAGCACGTCGGCCGCCACGCTGATGCTTGCAGGGCCGCTGATGTTGGTGATGATGTGATCGGCCACGGCCACCGGCGCGTTGTTGGCGTTGACCCGCACCACCAGGCTGGCGCTGCTGGTGTCACCGTCGTTGTCACTGACCGTGAAGCCGAAGCGTTCAACCTGGTTGCTGTCGCTGCTCTTGGGCCCGGTGTAGGTGAAGTCGCCGTTGTCCATGTCGACCACCAGGCTGCCGCCCAGGCTGGTCTTGATGGTGAGGGTGTTGCCGGTGGTGTCGAAGCTGGCCTTGTCCACGCCGCCACTGGCCTGGTAGCCGCCCTGCCCGGCATTGGCTTTCGGGTCGTAGGTGTAGCTGGTGCCATCCACCAACAGCACCTTGATGAAACCGCCGTCGGCACCGAATGTGCCGCCGCTCATGAGGCTGCCGGTGATCGACGCACCCAGCACGGTGCCCGAGAGCACGCCATTGAGCTGGCTGAGGTCGGTGACCACCACCGAATCGGTATCGGTGTGGGTGGTGCCGTCATAGGCCAGCGGGTTGAGGTTGCCCTCGTTGACATCCTTGCCCAGGCCGATGGCGTAGGACTTGATGCCATTGCTGTCGAGGAAGGATTCCCAGCTGGTTTCGCGCGCCCCGCTGATCGCGTGGCCGTTGGTGGGCGCGCCATCGGAGAAGAAGTAACTGACGTTCTGCGCACCCGCCAGCTTGCCATCCTCGGCGTACGCCGTCTGCGCGGCAGTGGTGGCGGCGTCGTAGTGGGTCACCCCGCTGGCGTGCAAGCCACTGACGATGGCCTTGGCCTGGTCGATGGTCAGCCACTGCGCTGCCTGCACCTGCGCGCCGGTGCCAAAGGTGACGATCTGCACCTTGATGTCGCCCATGTCGTCGTACTTGTCGAGCAGCGCGCTGATCGCCTGCTTGGCCAGGTCCAGGCGGGTCAGGCCCGGCACGCCAGAGGCCGAGGCCATGCTGCTGGACACGTCGATCACCAGCAGGATGTTGGTATCCACCTGGCCCGGGCTGATGCTGCGCTCGGCGCACACCGCCTGGGGAACATCGTCGACGATGGTGATGGCAATGCTGTTGGTGACGCTGTTGCCGTGGGTGTCGGTGGCCTGGTAGGTGAAATACTCGATGGCCGAATCCGCGCCGGGGGTGTTGGCGGGCGAGGTCAGGGTGTAGGTGTAGGTGCCATCGGGGTTGATGCTGATCTGGCCGTAGTGGCCCACGGCATCGCCCACCAGGCTGTAGGTCAACGCCCCTACCCCACCCACCACCGAGCCCACCAGGGTGCCGGAGGCGGTTTCACCGGTCGAGCTGGGGTCGCTGCCGGTGACGGTGCCGGCTGCCAGGTCGCTACCGTCCTTGTGCAGGTCCAGGGCTTTCTCGAACACCGTCAGCGTGGGGCTTTCGCACGCTTCCAGGCGCGGGTCATGCACGCTGATGGTGATGGTGGTGGTGCTTTCATCGCCATCGGCATCGCGGATGGTGTAGACGAAGCTGTCGATGGCATCGCGGGGCGACGCCACGTCGGGGCTGGCGTGGTATTCGGCATTGCCCTGGGCATCGATGGTCAGGTAGCCGTACTGGCCTTGCACCTGGGTGTTCAGCTGGCCGATGGCCGAGCTGGAGGTATCGCTGCCGGCGCGCACACCCACCACGTAATGGCCGTCGCTGAGCGTGTCGGCGCCCACCACGTCGTTGTACATCACGTTGCCGCGCACCACGTCACCCTTGCCAACGCTGACGTAGTCGGCGTTGGCGTGGGGCACATCGTCGACGATGCTGACGACCAGCGTGCTGGTGGTGGTGTTGCCGAGCGAATCCTGCACTTGGTAGGTGAAGGTTTCAGTGACCGTGTTGGCGCCGTCATTGGCGTGGGGCGAGGAGTTGGCCGGCGAGGTCAGCGTGTAGGTGTAGGTGCCGTCCGGGTTCAGGTGCAGCTGGCCATACTGGCCCGTGGCATCGCCGACCAGGCTGAAGGTCAGGGTGCCGACCCCGCCCCTGGCCGAATCTGCCAGGGTGCCGCTGGCGGTTTCGGCAGGCGAGTCGGGATCGCTGCCGGTCGCCAGCGCCTTCTCGTAGACCGTGACATCACGGTCCTGGCAGGCCATCAGCGAGTTGTGCACGGTGATGTTGACCGTGGTGGTGCTTTCATCGCCATCGGCATCGCGAATGGTGTAGACGAAGCTGTCCACGGCATCCTGCGGCGCCACGACATTAGGGTTGGAGTGGTATTCGGCGTTGCCTTGGGCATCGATGGTCAGGTAGCCGTACTGGCCCTGCACCTGGGTGTTGAGCTGGCCGATGGCCGAGGTGGAGGTGTCGCTGCCGGCGCGCACGCCAACCACGTAGTTGCCGTCGCTGCGCACATCGGCACCAACCACGTCGTTGTACATCACGTTGCCGCGCACCACGTCGCCCTTGGCAACGCCGGTGTAGTCGGCCACCGCCTGGGGCACGTCGTCGACGATGTTCACATCCAGGCTGCCGCTGGCGGTGCTGCCGTCGATGTCCTTGGCCACCACCTCGAAGTGCTCGCTGATGACGTTGCTGCCGTCGCCGTTCGGGTGGCTTTCGCTGCCTGTCAGGGTGTAGCTGTAGGTGACGGTGCCTGTGGCGGGATCAAAGCCGAGAATGGTCAGAGTATTGCCTTCGGGGGTCACCGTCGACTGCGGGAAGCCTGCCGCCACGCCACCGCTCACCACGCTGATGCCGCCCACGCTAAGGGTTTGCAGGCCATCGGCGGCGGTGACCTTGAAGGTGCCTTGCTGGGTCAGCGCCGCTGCATCGGGCGAGGAACCTGCGGCCAGGTTTTTCTCGTAGACGGTCAGCTCGCCGCCCTGCTGGGCCAGGCCGTCGAGGGTCACCGGGTCGTCGAGGTTGCTGACGTTGAGGGTCAAGGTTGCGCTGCTGGTATCACCGTCGGCGTCCTTGATGGTGTAGGTGAAATGCTCCTCGCCACTGCCACCACCGCCGAGGTTCTTGAAGGCGGCGCCGTCGCTGTTGAGGGTGTAGGTGTAGGAACCATCGGTTGCCAATACCAGGGTGCCGTAGGTGCCGGTGAAGGTGCCGGCGAGCACGGGGCCACCGGCCACGCGATCGGCGCCTTGCACATCGTTGGTCAGCACGTTGCCGGTCAGTTCGGTGTGCTGCTCGGTGGCCGTGACGGCATTGCTGTCGTCCACCGCCTTGGGCACGTCATCGACGATATTCACATCCAGGCTGCCGCTGGCGGTACTGCCGTCGATGTCCTTGGCCACCACCTCGAAGTGCTCGCTGATGACGTTGCTGCCGTCGCCGTTCGGGTGGCTTTCGCTGCCCGTCAGGGTGTAGCTGTAGGTGACGGTGCCTGTAGCGGGATCAAAGCCGAGAATGGTCAGGGTGTTGCCTTGGGGGGTCACCGTCGACTGCGGCAAGCCTGCCGACACGCCACCGCTCACCACGCTGATGCCGCCCACGGTAAGGGTTTGCAAGCCATCGGCGGCGGTGACCTTGAAGGTGCCTTGCTGGGTCAGTGCCGTGGCATCCGGCGCGGAGCCGTCAGCCAGGTGTTTTTCGTAGACAGTCAGTTCGCCGCCCTGCTTGCCCAGGCCGTCGAGGGTCACCGGGTCGTCGAGGTTACTGATGTTCAGGGTCAAGGTTGCGCTGCTGGTATCACCGTCGGCGTCCTTGATGGTGTAGGTGAAATGCTCCTCGCCACTGCCACCACCGCCGAGGTTCTTGAAGGCGGCGCCGTCGCTGTTGAGGGTGTAGGTGTAGGAACCATCGGTTGCCAATACCAGGGTGCCGTAGGTGCCGGTGAAGGTGCCGGCGAGCACGGGGCCACCGGCCACGCGATCGGCGCCTTGCACATCGTTGGTCAGCACGTTGCCGGTCAGTTCGGTGTGCTGCTCGGTCGCCGCCACGGGGTTGGTGTCATTCACCGCCGTGGGGGCATCGTCATGGATCACCACGTCCAGCGAGCCCTGGGCCACGTCGCCGTTGCTGTCGCTGACGCGCACCACCAGTTGTTCGCTGAGGGTCTTGGCACCATCGTTTTCGATATGCTGCCCGGCGTCGGTCAGGGTGTAGCTGTAGCTCACCTCGCCGGTGGCGGGATTGTAACCGGTGACTGTCAACGTGTTGCCCAGCCCGGTGGTGATCGACTGGCCAACACCGGTCACCACGCCACCGGTGACCACGTTGATACCGCCAACGTTGAGGTTGAACACGCCATCCTGCGCCACCACGGTGAAGCTGCCACGCTGGGTCAGCGCAGCGGGGTCGCTGGCCGAGCCCAGGGGCAGGTTGGCCTCGTTCAGGCTGATTTCGGCAGGGCTCAGGTCCAGGCCGATCAGGGTAACCGGGTTGTTGACCGGTATCGGTGGCTGGGGCTGTTCGGGGGGCGTACCGCCATCGGGCACGTTGCCGCCATTGGGCGCATCGGGGTTGCCGTTATCCAGGGCGGTACTCAACGCACCCACTTCACGCTGGGCAAATTCGGGAATGCCGTTGAAGCCCGCCGTGGGGAAGCCGATGTGCGGATCGACCCGCGCCCCCACTTCGCTCAGCAGCACGAAACTGTGGCCGCCGCCCAGTGCCCCGGTCGCGTTGCCGTTGGCGGCCCCGGCCGCCGTCGGCTCGGCAGAGCGGCTTGGGTCGTCACCGCTGGCGATCGCCCGCTGGATGCGCTCGACATCACTCAGTTGGTTGTCGCTGGGCGCCACCTCATGCCCAGGGTGGGCCGGGTGGCCGAGCAGGTCCGCGCTCAGCAGCTGGCTGCTGTCGCGCCCCAGGGTCAGCTCACCGCCGTTCTGCAGGCGAACTGCCACGGCCCCTGTCGCGGCGGTTTCCAGTTGTTCGCCGGCATACAGCCGGTCGCCCTCGATCAGTGGCCGCCGGCTGCCATCGCTGCCAACGGCGAACACTTGCCCGATCACCTTGCTGACCACACCGATTAACTTAGCCATGCGCGCACGCCTCCCCTCACCGATTGGCAATTCAGCCAATGACTGGCCAGGGGCGGTTCAGGGCAAAGAGTTCGGCTGTCTCAACGGTGAGATTCGTTCTCTCAGGCACTGCATTTGGCGAAAGTTCCTGATTTGAATTGGCCACCCGTGAGTCGCCAATTTTTTGTCGCCAAATAGTACGTTTACCTAACCGTCCCGCGTCATAGCTGAAAAAAACTGTGGAACTCGCTAAAGTGCTTGCGAAGCTTGCAATACAGCGGCTTGGCAATTCACTTGAATGAAACAATGTCTTGCTTTCGTTAGACCGCATAAGTTTTTTTTCGCATATGACTTATGAAAAAATCGTCTTAGCTCGCGCCTTAAATGTTCTTAGCTCAACTGTTACAAACTTGATACGGTTAGACTCAAGAATAACGTCATTTAATTGACGAATAAGCAGGACAATTTTGTGACCAGGGAGAAGTAACCGATGCGCGTTTTAAACCCCATCACCAGTGCAATGCTGTTGGCTTTCGCGTGCGCCAACGCGCAGGCGATGTCACTCAACGAAGCCGTCCAGAACGCCGTGGACCACCATCCAGAAATCAGCGCCAGCCGTAACAACCGACTGTCGGCCGACGAGGATGTGAAATTCGCCCGTGGCGGGTACTACCCCACCGTCGACCTGATCGCAGGTTACGGCCGTCAACGCTCCGACAACCTCAACACTCGGGGCCTGAACGCCGACGGTACGCGCAACCACAACAAGGAAACCCTCAACTACACCCAGTCGGAGCTGCGCCTGCGGCAGATGCTGTTCGACGGCTTCAACACCCCCAATGAAGTGGGCCGTACCCAGGCGATCGCCAACTCGCGCGCCTACTACACCCAGGCCACGGCCGAAACCGTCGCCCTGCGTGCGGTGGAGGTGTACCTGGAAGTGCTCAAGCGCCGTGAACTGGTGACCCTGGCCAAGAACAACCTGCAAGCCCACCTGCGGGTCAACGACCAGATCGGCCTGCGCAGCGAGCGCGGCGTGGGCAGCACCGCCGACCTTGACCAGTCCAGCGCCCGTCGCGCCCTGGCGGAAAACAACCTCGACACCGCCGAAGTCGACCTGGCCGATGCCGAGGCCAACTTCTTCAGCGTCATCGGGCGCATGCCCGACGAACTGGAAACCCCGGTGACGATCAAGGGTGAAGTACCTGAAGGTATCGCCGACGCACGCCAAGGCATGCTGGAAAACAACCCCTACCTGAAGTCGGCCCAAGCCGACATCAATGCCGCCGAGCAGCAGTACGAAGTGGCCAAGTCGGCCTTCTACCCGCGCCTCGACGCAGTGCTGGCCACCGGCGCCGACAACAACCTCAGCGGTCAGAAAGGCCATGCCAACAACGACTGGCAGGCTGGCGTGGAGCTCAACTACAACCTGTTCCGCGGTGGCAGTGACAAGGCTCGCCTGCAGTCCGACGCGCACAAGATCAACCAGGCCATGGACATTCGCAACAATGCCCTGCGCGAGCTGAACGAGAACCTCAGCCTGTCCTGGAACGCCATGAACAACGCGCGCAAGCAAACCCCGACCGCGCGTGAATACGCCGAAACCACCCAGCGCGTGCGCGCCGCCTACCAGGACCAGTTCGGCCTCGGCCAACGTACCCTGCTCGACGTGCTCGACAGTGAAAACGAGCTGTACAACGCCAACCGCCGTTACGCCGAGGTGCGCTACACCGAGGAGTTCTCGATGTACCGGGTGTTGGCCAACATGGGTGAACTGCTGACCAAGCAGCACATTTCGCTGCCGCCGGAAGCCGTTGCCCAAAGCGAAGTTCGTAACCAGGCGAAACTGCCCGAGATGCGCTGACCGATAGGCACCCAAGGCACGTACGTCCGGTAACTCACTCCATCCACCGCGACGGGAGTAGGCCAACGTGACCAGTATGCAAAGTGCGCAACCGCGCTCCGATGTCGAGGACCCGCTGCTCGATGGTTTGCTGATTCTGTGTCACCTGCATGGGCGCCCGGCCAGCCGGGCCAGCCTGTGCAGCGGCCTGCCGCTGGCCCGCCAGCGCCTGGGCGCCGACCTGCTGCCAAGGGCGGCGGCCCGCGCCGGCCTGCAAGGCCGGGTGCTGGAACGCGCGCTGGACGACATCTCGCCGCTCAACCTGCCGGTGCTGCTGTTGCTCGGCAATGGCCGCAGCGCCGTGCTGCAGCGCTGGGGCGAGGATGGCCGGGCGCTGATTCTGCCCAGCGAAGCCGAAGGCGGTGAGCAGTGGGTGGAGCGCGAGGCCCTGCAACAGGCCTACAGCGGCCATGCCCTGTTTGCCCGCCCCCGGCATACCCTGGAAGACCTGCGTTCACCGCTGCTGCCACGGGTCAACGCCTGGTTTCGCGATACCCTGCGCCATTCCCGCAAGCTTTACGGCGATGCCTTGCTGGCCAGCCTGTTGATCAACCTGCTGGGCCTGATGGTGCCGCTGTTCGTCATGCAGACCTACGACCGGGTGGTGCCCAACCAGGCGCTGTCGACCCTGTGGGTGCTGGTGGCCGGGCTGTTCCTGGGCACCGCCTTCGAGCTGGTGCTGCGCATGGTCCGCGCACACCTGCTGGACCAGGCCGGGAAGAAGACCGACCTGATTCTCTCCGCCACCCTGTTCGAACGCATCACCGGCATGGCGATGAAGGCCAAGCCGGCCACCATCGGCGGCTTCGCCCAGAGCATCCACGACTTCCAGGGCCTGCGCGAATTCCTCACCGCGGTAACCCTGACCAGCATCATCGACCTGCCCTTCGTGGCCTTGATGCTGCTGGTGATCGGCCTGCTTGGCGGCTGGCTGGTGCTGATTCCGCTGCTCGCCTTCCCGGTGGCGGTGGGCTTTGCCCTGTTCATCCAGGCACGCCTGCGCGACACCGTGCAGAAAAGCCTGAGCCTGGGCGCGGTGCGCCAGGCGCTGCTGATCGAAACCCTCGGCGGCCTGGAAACCCTCAAGGCCTGCGGCGCCGAGAGCGAGCGCCAGTACCAGTGGGAGCATACCAACGGCGCCATCGCCCGCCTCGACGCCCATGCCCGCAACCTGTCCTCGCTGGCCAGCAACGGCACGCTGTTCATCCAGCAGTTCTGCGGCATGGCCACCATCGTCGCCGGGGTGTACAGCATCATTGCCGGCAACCTCAGCGTCGGCGCCCTGGTGGCCAGCTACATGCTCGGCAGCCGGGTGCTGGCCCCGCTCGGGCAGATCGCCGGGCTGATCACCCGCTACCAGCAGGCACAGTTGACCATGCGCAGCACCGACGCCCTGATGGCCCTGCCCCAGGAGCGCCAGGCCGACCAGCAGGCGCTGGAGCACACCACCCTCAAGGGCGGGGTGGCGCTGAGCCACGTGACCTTCCGCTACTCGGGCCAGACCACCCCGGCCCTGCACGATGTGAACCTGAGCATCAAGCCAGGCGAGCGCATCGGCATCATCGGCCGCAGCGGCTCGGGCAAGAGCACGCTGGGCCGGCTGCTGATGGGCTTTCATCACCCCGATGAAGGCCAGGTGCTGCTGGACAACCTCGACCTGCGCCAACTGGACATCGCCGACCTGCGCAGCCAGTTGGGCTACGTTGCCCACGACCTGCCGCTGCTGGCCGGCAGCCTGCGCGACAACCTCACCCTCGGTGCACGCCACATCAGCGATGCACGCATGCTGGAGGTGGCCGAACTGACCGGGGTCAGCGAACTGGCGCGCCAGCACCCGCAAGGCTTCGACCGCCCGGTGGGCGAGCGCGGCCAGTTGCTGTCCGGTGGCCAGCGCCAGGCGGTGCTGATGGCTCGGGCGCTGTTGCTGGAGCCGCCGATCATGATCCTCGACGAACCCACCAGCCACATGGACAACAGCAGCGAGGAGCAACTGCGCCAACGCCTGCTGGCCTGGGTGCCGGGCAAGACGTTGCTGCTGGTCACCCACCGCACGTCGATGCTCAGCCTGGTGGACCGGCTGGTGGTGCTGGACAACGGCAAGGTGGTGGCAGACGGGGCCAAGGACTCGGTCATCGATGCCCTGCGCAAAGGGCGCATTGGCGCCGCTTTGTAGGCCAACACACAAGCCCGCTCCCACAGGGATTGCGCCAGCTGTTGGAAATTGAGCGAGGTCCATGACTCAAGCGAGGTAGGACATGTCCCTGAGCCAGAACATCCGCGGCCCCCACGGCACCGACAAACGTGCCGAGCGCGACTACATGCCGGAGTTGGCCGGCGCCACCTTGCAGGACTCGCCGCGCCTGTCGCGCCTGACCGTGTGGCTGGCGGCGGCGTTGCTGCTGGTGGCGCTGGTCTGGGCCAACCTGGCGGTGCTCGACGAAGTGACCGTGGGCGAAGGCAAGGCGATTCCGTCGAGCAAGGTGCAGGTGGTGCAGAACCTTGAGGGCGGCATCGTCACCGAGATTTTCGTGCGCGAAGGGCAGATGGTGGAAAAAGGCGCCACCCTGCTGCGCCTGGACGACACCCGCTTCAAGTCCAACAAAGGCGAGAGCGAAGCCGACCGCTACGCCCTGACCGCGCAGGTCGAGCGCCTGTCTGCCGAGGCCGAGGGGCGCCCGTTCGTGCTGTCGGAGGAAGTGCGTGCCAAGGCGCCCCAGGTGGCCGAGGACGAGCAGGCCTTGTACGACTCGCGCCAACGGCGCCTGGCCAGCGAGAAGCAGACCCTCAACGAACAGCTGCGGCAAAAAACCCAGGAACTGGCCGAGTTTCGTTCCAAGGTCGAGCAGTACCGCTCGGCCGTGGCCCTGCTTCAACAGGAAACCGACATGTCGGCGCCGCTGGTGAGCAAGGGCGCCATCTCGCCGGTGGAAATCCTGCGCCTCAAGCAGCGTACCGTGGAGGCCCGTGGCCAGCTCAACGCCACCAGCCTGGCCATTCCCCGCGCCGAGGCGGCGGTGGCCGAGATCAGGAGCAAGATCCAGGAGTCCGACGCGGGCTTTCGTTCCGACGCCGCCAAGGAGCTCAACGACAAGCGCACGGAGCTGTCGAAGATCACCGCCACCAGCATCGCCATCGACGACCGGGTCAACCGCACCACGGTGGTGTCGCCGGTGCGTGGCATCGTCAAGCTGCTGAAGGTGAACACCATCGGCGGCGTGGTGCAGCCGGGCAGCGACCTGGTGGAAATCGTGCCGATCGAGGACAACCTGCTGATCGAAGCCAAGGTGCGCCCGCAAGACGTGGCGTTCCTGCACCCGGGGCAGCCGGCGATGGTCAAGTTCAGTGCCTATGACTACACCATCTACGGCGGGCTGAAGGCCAAGCTGGAGCTGATTGGCGCCGACACCGTCACCGATGACAAGGGCAATGCGTTCTACCTGATTCAGGTGCGTACCGAGAAGAACCACCTGGGCGGGGATAACAAGCCGTTGCTGATTATCCCGGGGATGGTGGCCACGGTGGATATCATCACCGGGCAGAAGAGTGTGCTGGATTACCTGCTCAAGCCGGTGCTCAAGGCCCGGACCGAGGCGTTGCGCGAGCGGTGATGGCCTGTGACGGCCCTATCGCGAGCTGCGCTCGCTCCTACAGGGATATGAACTGCCTTGAATGCTGCGCTGTACCTGTGGGAGCGGGCTTGCCCGCGAAGAGGCCGGCACACGAAAAACATGTCTTTAACCTTCACCGTGATTGCGGTTGAAGGTCTCATCCCCCATCGCCCTGATCTGCCCTTCGATCAACGCCTCAAACGGCCGCAACAGGCCATCGAAATTCAAAGGCTGCTCCAGCACATTCAACGCCTGCACCACCGCCTCGATGGTCGACACCGCCCCCGGCTCCGGCGCCTTGCGCAGGCGGTAACGCGACGGTGCCACGTCGGCCAGCGTCACCCGCGGCAATGCCTCTAGCAACGGGTTCAGGTACAACAGCTTGCGTGCCTTGCGCCAGGTGCCATCGGGGACGATCAACAACAGCGGGGTATCGTCGGTTTCGCCGTAGGCGGCCAGCACCTTGGCCTGCTCGCCGGGGAACAGCAGCGCCGGCCGATAGCCTGGCGTCGCCAGGAGGTCGGCAAGGCCCTCGAACACTTCGCCAATGCGCAACTCGGCATTGACCAGGCCCAGGGCGGCCAGGCGGGCAGTGTTCAAGGCGTGGCTGGCTTCACTGGCGTGCTGCAGCAGCACCACGCGGGTGCGGCTGGCGAGCGTTGGGATCAGTGGGCAAAGGCAATGGTCGAGCGGGCGCTGGCAGCGCTCGCAGCGAGGTCTGGGCATGGGGGTCTCCGTTGGCGGAGGGATTTTGCCACAGGCCGAGATTCTGGACCTGCTTTGTGGGCCATTCGCGGGCACTCAATATCGTAGGAGCGAGCGTTGCTCGCGATGGGGCGCGTAGCGGCCCCAGGTTTTCAGCTTCGCAGCCAGTATTGCCGGGGCTGCTTTGCAGCCCATCGCGAGCAAGGCTCGCTCCTACAGGGACCGCGCAAACCTGAAGCCCCGCGAATAGGCCTGCAAACCTGGCCCTAGCGGTTGAAGCGCTCGGCCAGGCTATGCAGGTACTCCGCCATGCGCTCCAGGTCCTGGCTGATCTCGGCGCCCTGCTTGGCCTGCCCCGCCGTCTGGTCGCACAACTGGGCAATGCGCACGATCTGCTGGTTGATGTCCTCGGCCACATGGCTCTGCTGCTCCGAAGCCGTGGCCATCTGCTGGCTCATTCCAGTAATGCGGCTTACCGCCTGGGCGATGCCGGCCAGCGCCGACTGCACCGCCTCGACACTGTGCACGCTGTCGCGGGAGATCTGCTCGCCACGGCTGGCGCTGCTCACCGCGCGTTCGGCGCCAGCGCGCAAGGAGGCGATGATGTGGTGAATTTCATCGGTGGACGAGCGCGTGCGCTGGGCCAGCGACCGCACTTCATCGGCCACCACGGCAAACCCCCTGCCCTGCTCGCCGGCCCGCGCCGCCTCGATGGCGGCGTTCAGCGCCAGCAGGTTGGTCTGCTCGGCAATCGAGGTGATCACATCCACCACGCTGCCAATCGACTGGGTTTGCTCCGCCAGGGCATTGACCGCCTGGCCGATGTCGCTCACCGCCTCGCTCATGCTGCCCATGGCCTTCAGGCTCTGCTGCGCCAGCTCGCTGCCCTGCTGGGCCAGCTGGTCGGCGTCACCGGCGGCGTGGGCGGTGCTCTGCACGTTGTGGGTGACCTGCTGGATGGTCGCGGCCATCTGCGCGATGGCCGTGGCCGACTGGTCGGTTTCGCTGCGCTGGCGGTCGAGCATCTGCGCCTGGGCATCGGAAAGGTCAGCCGACTGGGCTGCCCGCGACTTGACCCCGACGCCGGCATCCACCAGGCGGGTCAAGGCGGTCTGCAGGCGTGCCTCTTCGCTGAGGATCGCCAGGTCCAGCTGGCCTTGCAGGCCCGGGTTATCGCTGTAGGTCAGGGCCACCAACGGGCTGGTGAACGCCTTGGGGTGCTCGCCAAGGGTGCGGCGGATCGCCTGGTTGCGCCGCAGCTCGATCAAGTACCAGGCCACCAGCAGGCTCACCGCCAACACGCCCAGCGCGGCAAAGGGCGGTAGCCAGAAGTCGGCCGCGGCCGACAGCAGCCCCGTGCCGATCAACGGCCAGCCATAGCCCAGGCTGTGTACCAACCGCGCTACCCAGGGCACTGCCGGCTTGCCCGCACGCAGGCGCGCATACAGCGCCTCGGCGCGGCGGATCTGCTCGCGGCTGGGCACCGAGCGCACCGACTCGTAGCCACTGATGCGGCCATTCTCGTAGATGGCCGTGACGTAGGCGCTGACCCAGTAGTAATCACCGTTCTTCGAACGGTTCTTCACCACCCCCATCCACGGCTTGCCCTGCTTGATGGTTTCCCACATATGGCCGAACACGGACGGGGGCATGTCTGGGTGGCGCACCAGGTTGTGCGGCTGGCCTACCAACTCGTCGTAGGTAAAGCCGCTGATCGCCACGAAGGCGTCGTTGCAGTAGGTGATATGGCTGTTGAGGTCGGTGGTGGAGATCAGGCGCTGATCGACGGAGAAGGTTCTCTCGTGCTCGGTGACGGGCAAATTCATGCGCATCTTGGGCTGTCCCTGGCTTGTCTAGATGAAAGGGGAATCATCAAAGCAAGTAGAGGTTTAGCAGAACGCCATCACCCAGGACGTCAGCTTTTCGCCGTAAATGCTGCCTTCCGACGGGCTGCATGCCTTAGCCCACGTTAAGCTGGCTCTTGAGCAGGTCGCGGAAGGTTTGAATCAACGGTTCGCGGCTGCGGCCACGGCGCACGATCAGCGAAAATGGTGCCTGATAGCCAAATGTTGCCGGCGATAACACCCGTAAATCGCCTTTGTCGACCCAGGCCTGGGCGTAGTGCTCGGGCAGGTAGCCAATGTAGGCGCCAGACAAAATTAGTATCAATTGCGCCTCCATGCTCTCCACCGTCGCCGCGCTGTGCTTGAAGCCGTGCCGGGCCAATTCGGCCTGGCTCCAGTAGCCGCGCCCGACCATGCGCTGCTGGGTCACCACCTGCTCGGGGATGCGCCGCTCGCTGAACAGCGGGTGGCGGCTGCTGCAATACAGCCAGTGCTGCTCGCGGTACAGCGGCAGGTACAAAAGGCCGCTCATGCGCGAGGAAAAGGCGCCGATGGCCAGGTCCAGGCGGTTGTCCTGCACCCCAAGTTGCAATTCGTAGGGGCTGGACACCGACAGGTGCAGGTGCACCGCCGGGTGTTCCTGGCTGTAGGCGCCAATGGCCTCGGCCAGGGGCAAGGCGCGGTCGCCGACGGTGGAGTCGATCACGCCAAGGTTCAGCGTGCCGCGCAATTCGCCCTTGAGCGCCGCCGCGTACTGCTCGAAACCGTCCAGCTCGGCCAAAAGCCGCAGGGTTTCCTGGTGGAACAGCTCGCCTTTGCTGGTGAGGCTGAAGCCACCCCGGCCGCGGTGGCACAGCACGATTCCCAGGGCACCTTCGAGCTGGCTCATGTAGGTACTGATGGCCGACGTCGACAGGTTCAGCTCGCGCTGGGCATTGGCGAAGCCCTGGTGGCGCACCACGCTGACGAAGATGCGCAGCAGTTTCAGGTCGGGCAGGGTCGAGGCCATGGTGCAACGGTTCCACGGAGGGGCAAGTGCGCGCAGTCTACCTGCTCCTGCGGCCATTAGTTCAGAAATTCCTGAAGTAAGTATTTGCCGGTAGCGATTTTTCCTACGCACTACCTTCAGCAGACTTGGCCGAAATGTCCCTGCCCGCCGGCATGACCCCCACTTCAAGGCGCGCGGCGGAACAGGTTCGAACAACCAGAACAATCGACCGACTGATGAGGCCCACCGTGGACAAGATTCTCCACCAACCACTGGGCGGCAACGAAATGCCGCGTTTCGGCGGCATCGCCACCATGCTCCGTCTGCCCCACCTGCAAAGCGCCGAAGGCCTGGATGCCGCGTTTATCGGCGTGCCATTGGACATCGGCACCTCGCTGCGCTCCGGCACCCGCTTCGGCCCACGGCAGATCCGCGCCGAATCGGTGATGATCCGCCCCTACAACATGGCCACCGGCGCCGCCCCGTTCGACTCGCTGTCGGTGGCCGACATCGGTGACGTGGCGATCAACACCTTCAACCTGCTCGACGCCGTGCGCATCATCGAAGAAGCCTACGACGAAATCCTCGAACACAACATCATCCCGATGACCCTGGGTGGCGACCACACCATCACCCTGCCGATCCTGCGCGCCCTGCACAAGAAGCACGGCAAGATCGGCCTGGTGCACATCGACGCCCACGCCGACGTCAACGACCACATGTTCGGCGAGAAAATCGCCCACGGCACCACCTTCCGCCGCGCCGTGGAAGAAGGCCTGCTCGACTGCGACCGCGTGGTGCAGATCGGCCTGCGCGCCCAGGGCTACACCGCCGACGACTTCAACTGGAGCCGCCGCCAGGGCTTTCGCGTGGTGCAGGCCGAGGAGTGCTGGCACAAGTCGCTGGAGCCACTGATGGCCGAAGTGCGGGAAAAAGTGGGTGGCGGCCCTGTGTACCTGTCGTTCGACATCGACGGCATCGACCCCGCCTGGGCGCCTGGCACCGGCACCCCGGAAATCGGCGGCTTGACCACCATCCAGGCGATGGAGATCATTCGCGGCTGCCACGGCCTGGACCTGATCGGCTGTGACCTGGTCGAAGTCTCCCCACCTTACGACACCACCGGCAACACCTCGCTGCTCGGTGCCAACCTGTTGTTCGAAATGCTCTGCGTGCTGCCGGGTGTGGTGCGTCGCTGACGCCTTCGCCTTGCCAATTGCTACACCCGGGCAGGAGCCATGAGGGAGGGCCATAGAGGCCCGCCAACACAAGACAAGACCGCCGGGCACCGTGCACTGCCCGCGCGGCCGATCTCGCCATAATAAAGATAATCGGGAGACCCCCAATGGCCTTGGACATCATCGTTGTAATGATCTATGCCGCCGGCATGCTCGGGCTGGGCTGGTACGGCATGCGCCGGGCAAAAACCCACGAGGACTACCTGGTGGCCGGGCGCAACCTGGGCCCGACCCTGTACATGGGCACCATGGCCACCACCGTACTGGGCGGTGCTTCCACCGTTGGCACCGTGCGCCTGGGCTATGTCCACGGCATTTCTGGCTTCTGGCTCTGCGCAGCCCTGGGCCTGGGCATCATCGCCCTCAACCTGTTCCTCGCCAAACCGCTGCTGCGGCTGAAGATCTTCACCGTTACCCAGGTGCTGGAGCGCCGTTACAACCCGATGGCCCGCCAGGCCAGCGCGGCGATCATGCTCGCCTACGCGCTGATGATCGCAGTGACCTCGACCCTGGCCATGGGCACCGTGCTGCAGGTGCTGCTCGACCTGCCGTTCTGGGTGTCGCTGCTGCTCGGTGGCGGCGTGGTGGTGGTGTACTCGACCATCGGCGGCATGTGGTCGCTGACCCTTACCGACATCGTCCAGTTCGTGATCAAGACCGTTGGCCTGATGTTCATCCTGTTGCCGGTGTGCCTGTACAAGGCAGGTGGCTGGGACATGCTGGTGGCCAAGCTGCCGGCCTCCAGCTTCAGCTGGACCACCATCGGCTGGGACACCATCATCACCTACTTCCTGATCTACTTCTTCGGCATCCTGATCGGCCAGGACATCTGGCAGCGGGTGTTCACCGCCCGTGACGATAAGGTCTGCCAGCGCGCTGGCACCACCGCCGGTGTGTATTGCGTGCTGTACGGCCTGGCCTGCGCCCTGATCGGCATGGCCGCGCATGTGCTGATGCCGGACCTGGTCAACCCGAACAATGCCTTCGCCGAGATGATCAAGGGCCAGCTGCCCGAAGGGATTCGCGGCCTGCTGATGGCCGCGGCACTGGCCGCCATGATGTCCACGGCCAGCGCCGGCCTGCTGGCGTCTTCCACCACCCTGACCGAAGATTTGCTGCCCAAGCTGCGTGGCGGCAAGCAGTCGAGCCTGGGCATCAACCGCCTGTTCACCCTGCTCACCGGCCTGGTGGTGCTGGGCATCGCCCTGGCGGTGAACGATGTGATCAGCGCCCTGACCCTGGCCTACAACCTGCTGGTGGGCGGCATGCTGATTCCGCTGATCGGTGCGATCTTCTGGAAACGCGCCAGCACTGCCGGCGCCATTGCCAGCATGTCGCTGGGCTTTGCTACCGCGCTGCTGTTCATGTTCAAGGATGGGCTGGATGCCAATACGCCGATCTACTACAGCCTGGCGGTTGGCCTGGTGAGCTTCGTGCTGGTGAGCCTGCTGTCGCGCAAGCCGGTGGGTGAGGTGAAGCTGGCCTGATCGGCTGACCTGTGCCGGCCTCTTCGCGGGGCAAGCCCGCTCCTACAAAGGCGCGTTATCCCTGTAGGAGCGGGCTCGCCCCGCGAAGAGGCCGGCCCAGACACTGCAAAAGCAACAGAATCAAAAAGGCCGCAGCATCTGTTCAGATGCTGCGGCCTTTTCGCGTATCAGCGGCGGCGCGGCTGGCGCTTGCGCTGTTCTTCATCAGTCGGGATCGGCACCGGCTGCAAGGGTGGTGGAATCAGCCCCAAGGCGACGGCCAGGTCGTGGAGCCAGTTGAACAGTGGGTTTTTCATAATGCCCCCTTGACGGGTCAGCCTCACGGCAATTCAATCCTGCGATGTTTCATACAGATCATAGCCCGATGTCCTGTACTACGCATGCCCTTAATCCTACAGATATGGGCTAGTTTGACGCGGATCAAGCGGAAACGGCGTATTCCGACGATTGGTTAATCGTTTCGCTTTGTTGCATATCGATCCAGGCCTGCAGATTCGCCCCGCGCATGCCCTGGCGCCACATGAGCCAGGTCACCGCCTGGTCGAACGGCGCCTGCAGGCGGTGGGCGCGCACCCGGTCACGCCCCGGCAGGCTGTCGAGCATCGATTGTGCCATCAGCGCTACCCCTGCCCCGGCGATTACGCAGGCCAGCATGCTCTGGTACGACTCAATCTCCATCACCCGCCCCATCGGCGTGTGCGCATCGGCGTACCAGGCCTCCAGGCGCATGCGGTACGAACAGCCCTGGCGGAAGGTGAACACGGCCTTGCCGGCCACATCCTTGGCCGTGCGCACCGGCGGGTGCTCGGGGCTGGTAATCAGCACCAGCACTTCATCGCACAACGGCACGCCATCCAGGCCAGCCAGGCTGGGCGGCCCGTCGATCAGGGCAGCATCCAGGCGGTGGCTGAGCAGGCCTTCGAGCAAGTCACCGCTCGGCGCCGCCTGCACTTGCAGGTTCACCGCCGGGTATTGCTGGTGGTAACGCGCCAGCAGCGCCGGCAAGTGAATGGCGGCGGTGCTGTACATGGTGCCCAGCACGAAATCGCCGGCCGGCTGCCCGCCCTGTACCGCCGCCACCGCTTCATCGCGCAGCGCCGCCAGGCGGTTGGCGTAATCGAGCAGCACCTTGCCAGCCGGGGACAGCTGCAGGCGCTGGCGCTCACGCAGGAACAATTCCACGCCCAGCTGCTCTTCGAGCTGGCGCAGGCGCGTCGACAGGTTCGAAGGCACCCGGTGCAGGCGCTCGGCAGCGCGGGTGATCGAGCCTTCCTCGGCCACGGCCTGGAAGATGCGCAGTTGGCTGAACTCCATGATATTCTCCAAAACAGAACAACTTCATCATCATTATTCAATTTTATTGAAAGTCAACCTGCCCTAACCTGCCATCCATCGCTTCCCTTACACCTGCGCAGGAGAGTTCTCATGTCGCCGCTCGCCCAACTGCTGGCCAGCGCCGTTGCCCTGATGATGGCCATGGGCATCGGCCGCTTCGCCCTCACCCCGCAATTGCCGCAATTGATCGCCGAACACCAGTTCGACCTGACCGCCGCCGGGCTGGTGGCAGCGGCCAACTACCTGGGTTACTTCCTTGGCGCGGTAGACGCCATGCATGCCCGGCGGCCTGGCC
Source organism: Pantoea sp. Tr-811 (assembly GCF_011752535.1). NCBI lineage: Bacteria > Pseudomonadati > Pseudomonadota > Gammaproteobacteria > Enterobacterales > Erwiniaceae > Pantoea > Pantoea sp. Tr-811. The sequence goes on along the minus strand of NZ_VWXJ01000018.1, from coordinate 1,119 downwards.
AGGTGCAGGTGCGCCTGCATGGCGGGCTGTGGCTGTGCGTGCTGCTGACCCTGGCATCGGCGGCGGTGGAGGGCTTCTGGAGCCATTTGCTGTTGCGCTTTGGCACCGGCGTGGCCAGTGCCTGGGTGCTGGTGATGCTCACCAGCCTGAGCCAGCAGGTGGCCAGTGCCCACAGTCGCCCACGCAGCGGCGCACTGGTATTCGCAGGGCCCGGGCTGGGCATTGCCCTCACCGGCTTGCTGGCCCTGGGCGCCCACGTGCTGGGGCTTGGTTCGGCGGCGCTGTGGCTGGTGTACGCGGTTGCAGCACTGGTGATGCTGCTGGCGGTGCGCCCCTGGCTGCCCCGTGCCCTGCAACCGGCGGTGGTGCCCGCTGCCGGGCAACAAGGCCCGAGCCGCAGTGTTGGCATAGGCCGCCTGGGCGTGGTCTACGGCCTGTACGGTGTGGGCTACATTCTGCCGGCCACCTTTCTGTCGCAGATGGCCAGCCAGCAGTTTCGCGGCAACTGGATGGCCGACCTGTTCTGGCCGGCATTCGGCTTGGCGGCAGCCTTGGGCGTAGTGCTGGTGAGCGTGCGCCGCGCCGGCAGTACCGCCACCTGGCTGACCGCCACCCTGTGGTTGCAGGGCCTGGGCGTGCTGGCCTGCCTGATGGGCGGTGGCGTGGGCCTGGCGCTGGGCGTGGTGCTGTGCGGCGGGCCGTTCCTGGCCTGCATGATGCTGGTGATGCAGCGCTCACGGGAACTGGGGCCCCATGCCACGCAGCGCAATGCCGGGCTGCTGACCGCGTGCTTTGCCCTGGGGCAGTTGAGCGGGCCATTGCTGGCGGCGTTGAGCAACCATTACAGTGGCAGCCTGCAAGCGGCGCTGGTGTTGGCGGCGGCCGGGCTGGGGGTGGCGGGGGTGCTGGTCCTGGTGAGTGGGCGGGGGATTCAGGGTTGCCAGGCGGCCACCCGGGTGGCCTGAGGTTTTGAGGTTGCCAGTGCCGGCCCCTTCGCGGGGCAAGCCCGCTCCTATGTATGGACTCGCCAACATTGTCTAGCTGCTTTTGAACATGGTTACCCGGTTGCATCTATGTATCAGGCCTGTTCGAGGAAGCTATTCGCTTCTGGCCATCATC